>CAMEGY010000059.1 GCA_945916625.1 uncultured Anaerococcus sp. | reverse complement strand
ATAATTGCAATTTCGTTTAAGCTTGCCGTCAAATTTTATAAAAAAAGAGATTTTTAATTTTTAATAAATTTTAATTATAAAAATCATCCTTTATTTATAAGATTTCTCCCCGTTTTACTCGTCTACCTCTGTACGCTCTATGCCGCTAGGGCAATTTTCCTACCATACATTTGTCTCCTTAAGCCGACGGGCTTGTCTGAAAATGTGGTTAGGGCTTCAGAAATGGCGGGGAGTTGTTCAAAATTAGGAATCTAAAAAATCGTCCCGACTTTAAGCTCAAGTCATAGGACGATTTTTTTATTCTATTATTTCAATATCCACAAGTGGGAGGATATCTATTATTTGATCTCTACTTGGTAGGTCTAGGACTCTTGCTGTAGCACTTGCTGCGGCTACTGCTACCATGTAGGATTCGATTGGGTCGTTATCTCTTACAAGAGTGCCGACAAAGCCTGCTATCATAGCATCCCTGCAGGCGACAGTGTTTATGATTTTTTGGTCATCTTTGACTGGGGTTGCTGCATAGACTCCTTCTTTTGTAAAGAACATTGACCCGTCTTCCCCGTAGGAGATTATTACATATTTGGCCCCCTTTTTGATTAGGTCCTTGCCATAAGGTATAAATTCCATCTTATCTTTTATTTTGACATCATAGATTGCTTCTATGTCTTCGCCATTTGGCTTTACAAGAAGTGGGCCTCTTTCTACCATGTTAATTAGGTACTGGCTTGGTACGTCTGCTATGAAGTGTGCACCATTTGCCTTGGCGATTTCTACCATCCTATCGTAGATGTCTGCATCTTCGTCATTTTCCATTGGAGGTACTGATCCCCCAAAGATAATTGTATCACCTTCTCTTACTCTTGATAGGTAATAAAGCAGCTCTGCTGACTCTTCTGAAGTGATGGTTGGACCTTGGAAGTTTATTACTGTTTCTTTTTCTTTTTCGAAAATTTTTATATTTATCCTGTTTGATCTCTCGATTTTAACAAAGTCTGTTAGGATTTCTTCTTTTTGTAGCCAGTCTTTGATAAAAAGTCCTTGGTAAGATCCTAAAAATCCTGTGGCTGTTGTTGGGATTTTAAGCTGGGATAGGATTCTTGATACATTTATTGCCTTACCACCTGGCAGGGTTCTTTCTGTTTTGATATTGTTGTTATAACCTGGATTTAATTTGTCCACTTCTACAAACAAGTCTATAGAAGGGTTCAGGGTTACTGTATAAATCATTTTTGCCTCATTTCTATAATTTAAAATTCTTAATAGATTCTATTACTTCTTCCATGTGCATGCCATGGCTACCTTTTACAAAGACAAGGCTACAAGGAATTATTAGAGATTTTAGATTTTCTATTAGGTCATCCTTGTGAGCAAAGTAAAGAGACCTTGTGTTTGGGAAATTTTTAAGACTTGCCTCATACATATTTTGGGCTAGTGGGCCGTAGAAGAGGATATAGTCGAGTTTTTGGCTATCAATTTTTTCTCCAATTTCACGGTGGAGTTCTTCTTCTTTTGCACCAAGTTCAAGCATATCAGCCAGACAGGCGATCTTTCTTGTGTAGCCTTCAAGCATGTAGGCTGTTTCAAGTCCTGCAAGAAGTGATTGGGGATTTGATTTATAGGAATCATCTAGGACATCAAAGCCCTTAAATTCTAATAATTCTCTCCTATTTTGACTTGATCTTGAGTTTGAAAAGCCCCTGTCGCTTGCATTTTTATCAAGGCCTAGAATCTCAGCTATCATAAGGGTTACAGCTGCATTATATATATTGTGCTCACCCATAAATGGGACTTCATAAATCTTGCCATCATGAGAAAATCTAATCTTAGAATTAGGTGACTTTTCAAATTTTATCCTAAAATCTGCACTAGAATTAGTACCAAAAGATAAGATCTTTTGATTTATTTTATAGCTTGGGATTTCCTCTGCCATTGTATCATCATCTATATTGTAGATAAATATGCCGTCATCATCCATACCTTCGAGAATTTCAAGTTTTGCCTTTAGGATTCCTGACCTAGACTTAAGGTTTTCAAGGTGGGAATCACCTATATTTGTTATAATAGAAATATCTGGCCTTACGATTTGAGATGTGAGGGAGATATCTCCGAAATTGTCTGTTCCAAGCTCTATAATTGCAATTTCTGTTTCTTCATTAAGGCTAAGGACAGTTTTTGGGACACCTATTTCGTTATTGAGATTGCCCATAGTTTTTTGGGTCTTATATTTTTCTGATAGGACATTAAAAAGCAAGTCTTTTGTTGTAGTTTTGCCGTTTGAACCGGTGATTGCAATAACCTTACAAGTTAGCTCTTCCATGTAGGCAGCTGCCAAATCTTGTAGGGCTTTTTTTGTATCATCTACTAAGATATAGGGAATCGTCACATTTTTATTCATTTTATTAACATTATCGACTAAAAAAGCCTTGGCACCTTTTTCCTCGCATTCTTTGATAAAAATCCTGCCGTCAAATACTTCTCCTACTAGGGGAATGTATAACTCGCCCGGATCAATTGTTCTGGAATCTGTAGAGACTCCTTCTATAATGGTATCCTCAAATTCCTTATCAGAAACTTCAGAATTTAGCATTTTGGCAATTTCGCCAAGAGATCTTTTAATCATTTACACTTCTCCTAAAGCCATCTTCTATCAATATATCAAGTATAGAAGAAAAATCTTTTTCATATAAATTCATAGCCATTCTTGCAAAAAATGAAGAAGGGGTGAAGCCTGGGAAGGTATTTATTTCATTTACATAGAAGTTTTTATCTTGGCCATAAAATATATCAACCCTTGCAAAACCCTCACAACCAACAGCCTTATAGCAATTTTTTGCAAAGGCTTTGGCAATTTCCTTATCTTTTTCATCCATCTTGTAAGGAAGTTCTTCCCTGGTTGTATTTGAAAAATACTTAGCATCCCAGTCTAAAAATACATGGTCTGTTATATAGGCTGCAGGCTCTGAAACCTCGATAGAATCACCATCTCCTATGACAGCAAACTCTATTTCTTGACCTACTATTAGCTCTTCAACCAAAAGTTTCTTATCGTATTTAAGAGCCTGAAGGCCTGCTTTTTTAAAATCTTCTCTTGTTTCTACTCTAGAAACTCCTACAGAAGAACCATTTGCAGAAGGTTTTACTATTAGAGGTAGGCCGATATAGTCGATGCAAGAATCGATAAAATCATCATCAAAGTCTTCCTTATAGCAGTATTTGTATTTGGCTTGACTTAATTTTGATTTCTCGAAAATATCATTAGATGTAACCTTATCCATGCAGATTGCAGAAGCTAAGAGACCATTTCCTATATAGGAAAGGCCCACAGCATCCAAAAATCCTTGGATAGTGCCATCTTCGCCATAGGTGCCATGCACTACAGGCAGGATGATAGTTTCATCAAGATTTTCTTTTGCTGTATCTAAAAGGAAGCCTGCAATAGACTCCTGCTTAGACTTATTGATTTCTCTAACAAGGGAAAACTCGTTAGACAGATCAAAATCTGTGAAACTTTCAGAGAATTTCCCTTCCTTATCTATATATATGATTTTTTTCTTATATTTTTCATCACTAAGGTTTTTAATTATATTAAGGGCAGATCTTAGGGCGATGTCGTGCTCGCTTGATGGCCCTCCACATAAGATGTAGACTGTTTTCATAGTTTCTCTCTTTCTTTATTAGCTTAAGTAAATTTTACTACATATGAAAAATATGGGCAAATATATATGTATATAATGAGGATATTATTAAGGACTAGTTCCGAAGATAATTTGAATCCTATAAAAAATAGTCACAATAGTTACAAAAATAAGAGGGTTTTTGTAACTTATTTAGTTAATAAATGGTTTCTAATTGCACACAATTGACACATAATAGGACTTTGATAAATAAAAATCAACAAAATTTGAGGAGTAATAGATTTAAATTACAAGATAGAATGGCTTTATTACAATGTTTATAAAGTGATTGTAATAAATATGTAAATTATTTTTAAATCTACATAATTTCCACACAATTAAAAGTTATACTATAAAACGTAAAGCAAACATTGTTATCAATTTGTAACCATTATTACAAATGATAGCATATTAAAAGGTAAATTATTAATTGATATATAGTTAAGGAGAAATAATGAAATTTTTTACAAAGTATGCTCTAGCAGCAGCCCTAGTATTACCAATGGGATTTGCATTTGGAGCTAATAACGCAGACGCAGCAAGCGCTGTTATAAACAAAAATTTAGCAAATGGAGTTAATGTTAGAAGTGAAGCTAAGCTTGGCGATAACATTATCGGTCTAATTGATGATGAAAATGTGTCTTATGAAGTTAAGGATGAAAAAAACGGCTGGTTCTTAATCGATTTTGAAGGCAAGGATGCCTATGTATCAGCTGAACTTTTCCACCATTTAGAAGATACAGAAGTGGTTTCTGCAGCAAACTTTAGAAAAGAAGATAACCTTAATTCAGAAGTTTTCAAAGTTTTAGAAAAGGGAACAGAAGTAAAGGTTCTAAAAATTGCTAACAATGGTTTTGTTAAAGTAGAAGTAGAAGGCAAAGAAGGATATATCTACAACAACCTTCTAAAAACTTTCAGAGAAATAAATGAACAAATTGCATCACAAAATGCTCAAGCTCAACAAGCTCAACAAACTCAAAATACACAAAATAGACAAGTAGCAAACACAGGATATACACAACAACAAAGCGCACCAAGCTATAACCAAGCACCAGCACAAAATAACAACCAAGCAAGCCAAGGCGGATCTAATTGGGCAAAAGAATGGATAGCTCAAAGAGAATCCGGTGGTTCATACACAGCATATAACCCAAATGGTGGCTACTATGGTAGATACCAACTTAACCCATCACTTGTTGGCTACGGTGCAAGCCCAGCTGAACAAGAAGCAGCAGCAGACAACTACGTTGCCCAAAGATACGGTTCATGGGAAAATGCCCAAGCATTCTGGCAAAGAAATGGTTGGTATTAATAAAATACTATAATAATCTCAAAAGCTCAGTTTACTGGGCTTTTTTTGCTTGCCTGTTTTTTTAAAAAGACTTTGTCAAAAATTATCAAAAAAATAAGATTTTATGTAAACTTCTCCTTTATTCTAATAATATAATAAATCAGTGGTACAGTATTCGTGGAGGAATTTATGAAAGCAATACTTACAATTATAGGAAAAGATAGACCAGGAATAATTTATTCTGTAACAAAGATTTTATACGAATACAATATCAATATTCTAGACATGAGCCAGACTATCATGGAAGATAAGTTTGTTGCCATGCTTAATATTGACTTAGCAGGAACAAATGCCAAATTTAATGATATAACAGAGACTTTTGACTCTTTATCAGAAGAGACTAAGCTTGAAATCAGGATTCAAAACGAAGAACTTTTTGATGTAATGCATAGGATTTAGTATGGATAAGGCAAATATTTTAGATACCATAAAAATGCTAGATGAGGAAAAGCTTGATATCAGGACCCTTACTATGGGTATAAGCCTACTTGATTGTATCGATTCTGATTACAAAAGAGCTTGCGATAAGATCTATGATAAGCTTATAAGAGAAAGCAAGGATTTTCTTAAAGTTTCTGATGAGATTTCGAAAATCTACGGTGTACCTATCGTAAATAATAGGATATCAGTAACTCCTATTTCCATAATCGCTGCGGCAACAGACCTTGACGACTATACACCTTTTGCCAAAACCCTAGACAGGGCAGCCAAAGACATAGGAGTTGACTTTATAGGTGGTTTTTCTGCCCTAGTTGAAAAGGGAATGACCCCAGCAGATGAGATTTTAATCAAATCAATCCCAAGAGCCCTTGCTGAGACAGATTTGGTTTGCGCATCAATTAATATAGGATCTACAAAAACCGGTATAAATATGGATGCAGTAGGCCTTTGCGGGGAAACTATAAAAAACTTGGCTAAAAATACAGAAAATGCCTTTGGCTGTGCAAAACTTGTTGTATTTGCAAATGCGGTTGAAGATAATCCTTTTATGGCAGGTGCCTTCCACGGAGTAGGTGAGGCTGATACTGTCATAAGTGTGGGTATTTCAGGGCCGGGAGTTGTGAAAGCGGCGATTTCTAATAAGGAAGATTTAGCTATTAATGAGATTTATGAAATTATAAAAAAGACCGCATTTAAGATTACAAGAATGGGTGAACTCATTTGCAAGGAAGTCTGCGATAAACTTAATAAGGACTTTGGAATTGTAGATCTTTCCCTTGCCCCAACACCAGCTGTGGGCGATTCTGTAGGAAGAATTTTGCAAGAAATCGGAATAGATAAGGTAGGTGGTCACGGTACAATAGCAGCCCTTGCCATGCTCAACGATGCAGTCAAAAAGGGCGGAATAATGGCAAGTTCAAGAGTTGGAGGACTTTCTGGTGCTTTTATCCCGGTTAGTGAAGATGAGGCAATGATAGAAGCAGCTGGGAAAGGTTGGATTTCCTTTGATAAGCTTGAAGCCATGACCTGTGTCTGCTCAGTTGGACTTGATATGATTGCAATTCCTGGAAAAACCAGCGAGACAAGCATTGCAGCCATGATTGCTGACGAAGCGGCCCTTGGAGTTATAAATAATAAGACAACAGCAGTAAGAATTATTCCAGTACCAGGCAAAGACGTGGGCGATGTCGTGCATTTTGGCGGACTTTTGGGCTATGCTCCAATAATTGACGTAGGAGATTCAAACTCGAGTATAATGATAAAGAGAGGTGGTTTCATACCAGCTCCGGTACATTCATTTAAAAATTAAAGGAGAAAAAATGACAGATAAAAATCCAATAGTTACCTTTACCATGGAAAATGGAGATATATTTAAGGCAGAACTCTACCCGGAAATTGCCCCAAATACAGTAAATAACTTTATATCCCTAATAGAAGATGGCTTTTA
>CAMEGY010000058.1 GCA_945916625.1 uncultured Anaerococcus sp. | reverse complement strand
ACAGTTGAATCTCCGTTCAAAGGGGAGGCCCTAGGGGGCAGCAGCGCTCTCGGCCGCTTGGGCAAAATCCCCCTCACCCACCTCCCCTTAAACACCGGAAAAGCCCGTCGGCTCGTGGAGACCTACACCCCCGACTGCTCCTTAGCGGAGTGCAGAAATAGATGCTTTCCTTATCGGAAAGCTTTTTTTAATAGAGTAAATTACCTTGTATTAGTTTTTGTATATTCACACTATCATCCTAATCATCGAAGTCCTAAAAATCGCAAACTCGCTACGCTCAGACAGTGCGATTTTCTTAACGGGCTTCTTGATTAGAATTTAGACCTAGGTCTTGTGAATAACGGTCTCGAGATATTAGGTGTTCTAGGCTCGCTTGACTTTGCCAAATATTGCTGTATGAGTCGTGGTTTTATATTAAGTGGTGTAATGATTCAAGATTAAGCATTTTAAAATTTCGAGCATCCGTGAAGAAAATAGCACTGACGCACGCCTCCAAGAAAATTTCAGTAAATATTGTGAAGTAGACTAATATTTAAAGAATGATTAAGACTAGATTGCAATTTTTAGGAGGCTTGAAATTTTAAAGTGTAAGAGAAACCATAGACTAGAACAAGGGCATAGACCATACTAACAAAAGATTTCCAAAGGAAATCTACTGTTTTTGCACCCCGCTAAGGGGCCGCTTGCGGGGTGTAAGTCTCCACGAGCCGACGGGCTTGCCAGGGGGTGTAAGGGGGAGTCCGATGAGGACCCATGCGGAAGGGTCCTTGGGACTCCCCCTTTGAACGGAGAAGTCATGTGAATACTAAGAAAATATATAAGATTAAAATATTGTTATAATAAAGATTTAAAGAAAATATTCCTGGAATATTAGACTCACCTAGTGAAAAACACTTTAATCCCTAATCTTAAAGGTCCTAGACCCAAATTTCACTATCAAAATATTCACAACAATTATAAAAACTAAAATAAAGCCACCACTTGCCATCAAAATCATCTTGTAATCCATATCCCTAACTATAAAGGCTCCGTAGATGCAGATGTAGTAGACAACCATGTTTATAAGGCCGGCAAGTTTGCTTACAAGGATTCCCTCTTGGTTGTAGGGTTGGATTAGGTAATATTTGGCAAGGGCAAGGCTTGTGAAAAATGTGGTCATCAAGAGTATATAAGCGAGGACAAGCAGATTATTTATCCAAAAAATCTCTCCCTTGTAGCTAATCGCAACCATATAGGTCACAAAAACTGCCGCCGCTGGAATCATGTTGATAGCTAGCATTGACCTAAATCTTAGCCTATACATAGCTAAAAGCATCTCGCCTTTCCTGTAAAAACCATATGGCAAAAGGCCCTGGTCGCAGTTTAAATACATGGCGGTTATGACCTTATCTTGCCTTGAAAGAGTGTAGGTCAGAAAAGGCATGGCCCTGATTGTTAGCTCAAAAATATTTTCTGGCTCCAAAGTATTTTTAAAAACTGTAAAGAAAAATACTCCAAGGCCAATGGCTGGCACAGCCAAGGATTTTATCACGACTGGCTTTGTGATAAGCCTCTTGTGCCTGATAAAAAATAGGGAATTAAGAAAGGCCAGGCCCTTTTTGTGGTAAAGACTCTTTTTATTTTTAACTTCAATATCCTTATCCTTTAGCTCATAGGCCTTGGCCTCGCTCATTTCAATTTTTTCGGCGGCCACTTCATATTCTTCTACAGACTCCTCTATAACCTGGTCAAAAGATTTGAAATTCCTAAGACCATTTACACCATAAATGAAAAGGATAAGCGAAAATCCAAAAATAATGCCAGTCGCAATCCTTAAATCAAAACGACCTGTAATAACAAGTCCCATGACAAGAACAGGGATTAAAATAATAAAGACAACCTGCAAAAGTCCATTATCTAAGATTCCCTTTTTGTGTTTTAGTTTGTATTTCATCCAGAAAACCGAAGCACCGGTTTCTAGGAAATAAACTCCAAAACTCATCAAAAGAGGATAAATAAAGGGTAATTTCCCTATAAGGCTAAAGACTATGAGAAAAATTATAGTCCTTCCAATTAGCCTAGATCCTGGTTTGTAGTACAAAAATATCTTGGCAGAAGAGCTTGGATCTATATGGTATTGGGAATAATATTTGCCAATTCCGGCCCCATTATCGTAGATAAAATTCCTAAAAACCCCCGTCGCATAGTAGAGAACGACAGGTACCATAAGGCCCATAAGGTAAGAAGCCATTTCGCTTTTGCTTGCGAAATCCATCGCAAAAATCTCTCCACCAAAGATTTTAAAAATCCAACCATAGGTGATAGTTGTGAAAAAATAGGCTATTCCAAAGGATAAGGCGCATCCCAAAATTTGCTTTATAAAGACAAAGAAGGGATAAAAGGCGTGGATAATACCCTTTATCTCAAAAAACCTGTACTTATCCCCTAGTTTTTTCCCGATTAGGGGAAGTTTTCTAATCCCATAAACCATCAAGTTAAAAGATTCGGTAAGGGCAATTTTTTCAGCCAGGATGTAGGTCCTTAAATCTCTATTCATGGATTTCTCCCAAGTTTTCTTTATTGCCTGCTAAGATTGATATTAACTTATCCTCAAAATCAGGATCAGCCAGGTAAGAATCATCAAGGCCTGATAATTTCTTTTCTGATAATAAAACAATCTTATCGCAAATATCCTTAGCAAGCTGGAGAATATGGGTTGAAAAAATCATGATGTGGTCCTTGTGGATTTGTCTGATAATTTTTTTCATCTGTAAGGATACAACCACGTCAAGGCTTGTAAGAGGCTCATCCATAAGGATTATCCTAGGTTTTAGGATAAGAAACATAAGCATTTGGATTTTGTTTTTCATACCTGTCGAATAGGACTGGATTAGCCTGTGGCTGTCTTCCTCATCGAAATCAACCAGGTCCAAATAATAATCAATGCCTTTTAAATCCTTGATATTTTCCTTATTGGCATCTATAAAAAACCTGATAAACTCATAGCCAGTTAGAAATTTAGGAAGATCAGGCTCTGCCACCATCATAAAAACATCGTCAAAAGACACAGGAGACTTTGACCCTCCATCTTCTATGTAAATCTCTCCGGAATCTTTTTTTATAGCCTCTGTAATCAGCCTAAAAAGCGTAGTCTTACCAGCACCATTTCGTCCAAGAAGTGCATAAACTGTGCCCTTTTCAAAACTATATGAAGCATCACTTAAGACTAGCTTGTCATCAAAGGACTTTGATAAATTTTCTATAACTAATTTCATATTTTCCCTCATTATTGTTTTATTTATAACTAATTATTTATATTTTACCTGTTTCTGGTAAAGAAAAAAATTTTAAAAATCATATAAAAACTCTTCCTTTATGTTAGTATCGCATTCATAAGATTTCTCCTCCCTACGATAGTCGAAACGGCGCAGCGATTGGCATCTTCGAAAAACACCACGGTGCCGTCCCGACAGAAGGAGCCTAGCGACTGACGAGGGACCTTACATAACCAGGATTCTCTCATATATGAAATTCTTACTCCAAGAAAAACATCTAAAATATTAAAAATAAATTTGACATTGTATTAATCTCATAGTACATTTGTATTAAGATAATAATACAACGATACAAAGAAAGGAGCTTTGTATGGATTTTGATAACAATCGTCCTATATACATCCAGCTTGTAGAAGATTTCAAAATCAAAATATCCACAGGAAAGTGGCAGGCCGGAGATAAGATCGATTCAGTTAGAAATCTAGCCACAACCTACAAGGTCAACCCAAATACCATCCAAAGAGCTCTCACCGAGCTTGAAAGAGAAGGTCTTTGCGAAAGTAGGAGGACCATTGGCAGGTTTGTTACAGAAGATAAGGAGAAGATAAAATCCCTATCAAATAGAGCTTTTGAAAGCTTTGCAGATGATTTTATAGCGGGCATGGAATCTCTAAAAATCAAAAAAGAAGACGCTCTGGAAGAGCTTACAAATTATTGGGAGGAATTATGATAGAAATAAAAAACTTATCCGTAAAGTACGGCGGCAGGAATGTCCTAGAGGATATGAACCTAAACTTAGAAAAAGGCAAGATAATTGGCCTTGTTGGAGAAAATGGATCAGGCAAGTCTACCCTAATGCGTATCCTAACTGGTCTTGAGAGAAATTATAAGGGAGATGTCACAATAGATGGAAACAAGCCAGGTGGCCATACAAACACCCTAATCTCCTACCAGCCAGACCACCTAGCCTTTGACGACTCTATGACCATAATCGATATAGGAAATATTTACGAAAAGTTTTATGATGATTTCGATGCAGAAAGATATTACAAGCTTATTGATTCATTTTCTATAAAAAGAAATCTTAAAATCAAAGAATGCTCAAAGGGAATGAAAGATAAGGTACAAATTGCGGCAAGCCTATCAAGGAGAACGAGAATCTATCTCCTAGATGAGCCAATGACAGGCATTGACCCAAAGGCAAGGCAGGAAGTCCTAGATACCATCATAGGAAACTTTGACTACGAAGGCATCCTCCTAATCTCAACCCACCTAATTAGCCAGATAGAAAATATCCTAGACGAAATCGTAATAATAAAAAACGGCAAAATCCTTGCCCATAAGGGTGTAGATGCCATAAGAGAAGAAGAAAAAATAAGCGTAGAAGAATACTTCAAGGAGGTATTGTAATGGGAAAATTATTTACACAACTATTCAAAGAAGACATCAAAAAAGTACTAGCTTGGATGCTATCTCCCCTCCTAGTTACTGTAGCTGGATCATTTCTTTACAAAACAACTAGCTTCCAGCCCCTAGGCCTAATAATTTTTATAAGTATGTCCATAATGACCTTTGCCCCACTCATCTCTTTAGCAAGTCTTGCCGGAAATGACGACTCTAGATTTTATGGCAAAAAGGCCTCCTTCTATACAGCGCTTCCATTTACACCAAGCCAAGTCACAGGGGCAAGACTCATAAACTATATAGTAGTGGGACTTGTAATAGGGATATTTAGCTTCTTTAATATCCTACTATTTAGCCTAACAGGAGGCACAGACCTAGCACCACTTGAAATAATAAAATTTATATTTAGAACGATTGACTTAAAACTAGTCATAATCATGTTAAAAGCAGCCTTGATTCTTGACTTGTTTTACGCAATATTCGCCCAAACTATAATGGCAGCAAGCACCCTCGGATCAGCAAGGCCTTTTAACAAAATAGGAAAGGCAGCCAAACCTGCAATCTTTGTCCTACTTTTCCTAATCCAATCTTTTGCATACTCCAAAACAATAGCCGGCATTGGCAATTCTGGAATAATAGAATTTGAAGAATACAGAAAAACTATAGGCACAGGATACATCAATATCCTAGACTTAAACTGGCCATCCTTAGGCCTTGTAGTCCTAATACTTGGAGTCTTTGTCCTAATATATTTCGCCCTAATAAGCTACTTCCACAAAGGGAAAATCTCAGTAGAATAAGGAGGGGAAAATGTTTAAAAAAATACTAATCGCCATAGTTTCAATAATAATCGGAGCCTTTGCCTTCATACAATTTCTAACCATGCCCACACCAAGCTTTATGAGAAATAAAGAAGTTGACGGGGTCAAAATTGAAGCAAAAATCTCAAACGATGAGAGAAGTCCAATCATAAGGACCTTTGCCAAAGAAGAATTCGAAAACTTTGACGAAGGTAAAATTCTAGATATCTACGATGACGTAGCTGGCAGGATAGAAGGCGACCTACCTCGTATCCACCTATTAAATGATAATAAAATCTATGTATCTTTCTACAAGGACGGACAAAAGATTGAACCAGAAAAGACAAGGCTTAAAATCACCGCCCACGCAGACCACTATAACGATCCTGTGAAAAAACGAGAAATAGAAGGCGAGCTCAGCAAGGATGCTGACAAAACATACAGCTTCGCCACAAAAAGATACTCCACCCAATACCAAAAATATTTCATAGAGTATCTAAGATTTGAAATAAGCTACACAATCGAAGGAAAAGACTACTTATCAGTCTTCGCCACCTTCCAAGACAACGCCAAAGAAGGCACAAACTTCTTCGAAAACGAAGACCTCAATCCACCAATCCCACCAGAAGATGATTGATAATTAAATATAAAAAACAAAAAGATGTTATATGTACGCAAAGTATATAAATAATTATGGTATGGATGTCTTGTAATACTCAGCTTGAGGTCATATTATCCCGAACTTATCTCGGATGTATGACCCTTCGAATATCCTGGTCCTGAGTTTGTGAGGTCTCTCGTCGGCCTGACGGCCTCTGTCGAGACGGCGCCGTAGTGTTTTTCAAAGCCACCACCCCTCTGCGCCACCTCGACAGAGCCTCTTAAAGAGGCGACGAGAGGTCTTATGAATACGGGACCCGTAAGTAGGAATGGATAACTCACTCCCAATAACCTCTCACACAAAAAGCACCCTTCAAGGTGCTTTCTCTCCTATATATCTTCCAAATCCTTAACCTCTACATAAAATCCCTGGCCCTGGTAGGTCACGTAGACGAAGCCATTTTCTTCTTCCTGGCTGGCTTGGACTATTGAGCCTTTTTCTAGCCTATCGAAGGCTGTTTCTTTGTTGGCTTTTGAGTAGATTTTTACGTCTTTTTTGACTTTGTATGACAAACCAATCCCGATTTCTTTTTTGATAGTAATCCCTGTGGCGGGTCTTGTTTCTATATTTTGCTTGCTATATACATCCTCTTTGCCGCAAGCAGAAAGCATGCACATAATGCAAATTATTATAATTTTATTTATAAAAAACCACCCCACAATAGCCAACCCCCAGCTCTCTTAGGTCGCTAATGGCCTGTTCAATCCTTGCCTTGCTGGTATTTTCATCTACTAGGATAATTTTCATATCGCAAAGCCTTGCTGTAAGGTATGGGTCGGCTGTATCCAGATTTTTTTCGTCAATTATT
>CAMEGY010000057.1 GCA_945916625.1 uncultured Anaerococcus sp. | reverse complement strand
CCAGCAACTTTACGAAGGTATTGATATTGGCAAGGAAGGAACAGTTGGTCTAATCTCCTACATTAGAACAGACGCAACAAGGATTTCAAAAGAAATTGTGGGCGAATCTCTTCGCTATATAAAGGATAAGTATGGTGACAAATATAGAGGTCGCGGCAATACCTATTCTGGAAAGAAAAAAGGCAGTCAAGACGCCCACGAGGCTATTAGACCTACTTCTATATTTAGAGATCCAATTTCTATTAAGACCTATCTAACAGACCAACAATACAAGCTTTATAAACTAATTTGGTCAAGGGTAGTTGCAAGCCAAATGGCTGATTATGAATACTTATCTACACAAATCAACTTTGAAAATAATGGCTTAATCTTTAGGTCAAATGGTAAAATAACCCTATTTGATGGGTTTAATAAATTATCTGGAAACCTTGATAATGAAAATATCCTGCCAGATTTAAAAGAAGGCGATGTAGTAAGTGCAGAAAAAATCACAAAAGACCAACACTTTACCAATCCACCAGCCAGGTATACAGAAGCATCACTTGTAAAAACATTAGAAGAATTTGGCATAGGCAGACCTTCTACCTATTCTGCAACTATCAACCAAATTATGTCGAGAAACTATGTGGAACTTGACGGTAGGTCTATCTATCCAACAGAGCTTGGGAAAACTGTAAATGAATTTTTACAAGAAAATTTTGATGATGTAATCAATGTAGAATTTACGGCAGAAATGGAAAATGCGCTTGATAGGATAGCAGAAGATGAAATCTTTTGGAAGGATGTCCTTAAAAATTTCTACAAAGACTTTAGCAAAGACATGGCTGCGGTAAAAAAAGACACAACAGACTATAAGGTCAAGGATAAGATTCTTGACGAAAAATGTCCAAAATGCGGCAAACCACTTGCCATCAAACACGGCAGAAATGGTAAGTTTATTGGTTGTACAGGATTTCCTGATTGTGACTTTACAAAATCAATTGTTAAAACAACTGGAGTTAAGTGCCCTAATTGTGAAAATGGAGAAATAATCGAAAAAGTATCCAAAAGAGGCAAGAGATTCTACGGTTGCAACCAGTATCCAAAATGCGACTTCGCCCTCTGGGACCCACCAACAGGCGAAAAATGCCCTGAATGTGGTAGCTTATTGATCCATAAGAAAAATAGAAAAACGGATGAAATAAGATGTTCGTCTTGTGACTATGTAAAAGAAAAGAAAAGATAGAAATAGGGACTTCTTAAATTTGAAGAAGTCCCTTATTTTTTATCTTATTCTAGTGAGTTTGCGTAGTTTTCAAGCTTAGATGTACAGTTAGGGCATCTTGTAGCTTCGATATCGATTGTACTCTTGCAGTATGGGCAAGTTTTTTCTGTTTCTACTATTGGTTCTTCTTTCTTTTTGTTCACTCTGTTCATTGATCTTACTATCAAGAACATAACAAAAGCGATTATAATAAATGAAATAATTGCATTTATAAGATTACCAATCTTTAGGTCAGCTCCTGCTACACTTACTACTAAATCTTCGTAGTTAACTCCTGCAGTAAGTCCTGAGATAATTGGCATTAGTAGATCATCTACTACACTTGTTACTATAGCTGTGAAAGCTGAACCCATGATAAGACCGATAGCCATGTCCATTACATTTCCACGAGCAATAAATTCTTTAAATTCTTTAAACATAATAATTCCTTTCTTTAAATATAAAAACTATTTGTATTTTATACTTATACATTATACTACTTATGCTTGACTTTATCACCCTAATTATATATGATTTTATTAGAGGTTTTTATGAAATATTTACAAGTTGATGATACATTTTTAGATATGCTAAGATCTTTCGCAGTTTTTATACCAATTATTGAAGTAGACGGCAAAGATCATATATTATTTGAAGTAAGAAGCAACCTAGTAAGCCAACCTGGAGAAGTATCCTTCCCTGGAGGAGGCTTAGAAAAGGGAGAAGATTTTAAAGAAGCTGCAATTAGAGAAACTATGGAAGAATTAAATCTCAAAAGGGATGAAATTACCTACTTGGGATATTCCTCTATGATGCTTACATCTAATTATAAGCATATTAAAAGTTTTTATGGTAGAATTAATAAAAAATTGGAAGAAATAAAGTATAATAGAGAAGTAGAGTCAGTATTTACAGTTGATATTGAATACTTTATAAAGAACCCGCCTATATCATATAGGTCCCCTTATAAGATGGATTTTCCAAAAGATTTCCCTTTTGATAAGATACCTAATGGGCGAGGTTATAAGTTTCAAACAGGCTATCATGAGGTCTTTTTCTATGATACTAAGCCTGTAATTTGGGGATTTACTGCAAAAATGCTTAAAAACTTTATAGAAAGTTGGTCTTATGATGAGAAGTGATGTTTCACAAAAAATTAAAGATTATGCAAACACAAATCCAGCAATTGAATCGGTTTTTTATGTAAAAAGATTTAACAGTGACGAATTTTTTAGTATCTATACAGTGGTTAATGAGGTCATTATCGGCAAACTTGAAGAAGAATTTGAAAATCTTTTTGACGATGTGATATTTGTAAATAGGGTAAAGGAAAGAACTGAAGTAAATAAAATAAAATTTTCCTATACGACTATAGACCTTTATACAATGGATAATGTAAAAATATCCGAATCAATAATAAGCAATGAGATTGCAAAGGATTTTATAAAAACATTACCGACAGATGTTGAATTTTTATATAATAAGCCAGGAATAGAACCACTTGCTGCAAATGATGAATTTGCCTATAGCGACATTAAAGAATATGAGTTTAATCAAACGGTTAAAAATTTCTTTGCCTATGCCATAGAAACATCTCTTTTTATAAAGCAAAACAACTTCTTAGCAGCTGCCATAAAGATGGATAAGCTAAGAGATGAACTACTAAAGATGTTAAGGATTCATGTAATCAATAAATTCCATGGTGGTAGAGATATTGGAAAGGACTTTTCTGACCTTGGCCATAGTTTAAGCAAGGAATATAAGGATGATTTTGAAAAAACTTTCCATGATATAAACCCAATTAATACCTACAACAGCCTTTTTAAGGCAACAGTTCTCTTTAGAAAAGTAGGCATGGATGCAGCAGATGATATGGGTTATAATTACGATAGACAAACAGATGTAAGGACTCTAAAACTTTTAAGAAGCAATTACAAAAGTCTAGAATCCTTTCTAAACTAGGAGATTTTATGAAATACAAATACAAGATATTAAGCCTAATTATGGCCTTAAGTATCTTAATAATGCCAGTAAGTTTTGCTGCAAGTCAGAATAAAATAGTAGGTCTAGATGATAATGTTAAGTCCTATATAATAGCAAATGAAGAAACAGGCGAGGTTTACCACGAAAAAAACGCTGATGAGTCAAGACCAATGGCATCACTAAGTAAGCTTATGACCTTTCTGATTGTCATGGAAAAAATTGACGAAGGTGAAATAAGTCTTGATACAAAAGTTAAGGCTGATGCAGAAGCGGAGAAATTAACAAGTTGGGAGTATTCTGCCCTAGGTGTAAAAGAAGGTGAAATATATACTGTAGATGAGCTTTTAGAAGGGCTTATAGCAGTATCAGGCAATGACTGTGCCTACCTACTTGCAAACACTATATCTGTATCAGAGTCTGCCTTTGCTAGAGAAATGAATGAAAAAGCAAAAGAGCTTGACCTAGAAAGCCAAGTGTATTATAATTCTAGTGGGGTAGAAACAGAAGATGAATTGCAAAACTCATCTTCAGCAAGAGACTTACTTAAACTAAGCCAATATATACTTAAAACTTATCCAGAAATCCTAGAATATTCAGCAATAAGAGAAATAAAAGATTCCAGTCGTGATATAGATAAAAAATCAACAATTCCTCTTATGGATGAAATAGAAGGTGTAGATGGCCTTAAGACAGGTACAACTAACGATGCAGGATACTGCTTAGTTACAACAGTAGATATGAATAAGCTTGATAGCAAGGATGAGTTTAGGGCAATTGGAGTGGTCATGGGAGCTGATCAAAAAGATACCCGTGATATGGTTATGAGTGACCTTATTTATTATGTTTCTAAATACTATTCTACAAGGACTATCCTTAATACTAATGTAGCTATAAAATCTATCAAAGATATAACGGTCAAACAAGGGTATATAGACCTTTATCCAAAAGATGATTTAAAAATGATAATAAAAGAAGGCGAAAATCCTACAATAAAGTATAATATAAAAGATAATATCATAGCGCCTGTCAAAGAAGGTGAAGAACTTGGAGAAATAGAAGTTTCTTACCATGATGATAGCCACAAGGCTGGCTTGTATTCTAAAAAGGCACTTGATAAGGCGAGTTTATTTTCAAGAATAGTTAGAACTATAGAAGATACAACAAACTTCTTATTAAAAACAGTTATAGCAAGATAAAGGCAAATTTATTTGCCTTATATGTATCGGTAGCTCAGCTGGATAGAGCACTGCCCTCCTAAGGCAGGTGTCGGAGGTTCGAATCCTCTTCGGTACACCAAAAGGAAAAAATATGCAAGATTTATTTACAAAAGCTGATGAGTTTTATATGGTAGAAGCCATAAACGAAGCCAAACTTGCAAGATCAATCGACGAGGTCCCAATAGGGGCCATTGTTGTTTGTGGGGAGAAAATTGTAGGTAGGGGCCACAACTTTACTTATAAGGGTAAAAGTGCCCTAAACCACGCAGAAATCTACGCCCTAAGAGAGGCTTCCGAAAAAATTGGAGATTTTAGATTAGAAGAGTGCACTATGTATGTGACCTTAGAACCATGTATAATGTGTGCAGGTGCTATTATGCACTCTAGGATAAAAAGACTTGTAATAAGCTTAAAGGATCCAAAAAGAGGCGGTTTTTCTACAAACTTTATCGATAAAGAAAGTCCCCACCTAAATGTGCCAGATATAGACTATGGTCTAAAGGAAAGCGAGTCGCTTGAAATTTTGCAAAGTTTTTTTAGAAAATTAAGAGATAAGAAAAAGGGTTAAGTTTTATATTTAAAACTAGCTCTTTTTTGTTTGAAAACTATAAGGAAACTCTTATTAGAAAAACTATGGAAACTTATAAATAAAAAATGACTAATTAATTACATTATCACCAATTAGAGTATAATATTATTGATGTAAGCAGTTAAGTTTGAATAAAGGAGTATATAATAGATGAAAATTTGTCTTATTGACCCATTAGAAGTAAAAGAATCATATATAAAAGAACAAAAAGAAAAATTAGAAAAATTAGGCCATGAATTTACCTATTATGGAGAGTCTGCAAAAGATGATGAAGAAAAGATAAAAAGACTCAAAGAACAAGATATAGCTATTATTACAAATAAACCAGTATCTAGGAAGGTAATAGAAAATACTAACCTAGAACTGATAGATGTGGCCTTTACAGGTGTGGACCACGTTGATCTTGACGCTTGTAAAGAAAATAATATCAAAGTCCTAAATGCATCTGGTTATTCAGATGACTCTGTGGCAGAACTTGTCGTAGGGCTTGCTATTGGAGTTTTGAGAAAATTTGATAAAAATAATGAAAATATTTTTGAAGGTGAAGCTAATCCACTCCTAGGATCTCTTATCAAGGGAAAAACCTTTGGTGTAATAGGAACAGGTAATATCGGCAAAAAACTAATCGAACTCTTACAAGTTTTTGGATGCGACATAATCGCGTATTCTAGGACAGAAAAAGAAGAGATAAAAAATCTTGGAGTAGAGTATGTTGACCTTGAAACTTTACTTAAAAAATCTGATATAGTTTCTCTCCACATACCAAACAACAAAGAAACCAAACATTTCCTAAGTAAAGATGAGCTTGACCTTATGAAAGAGGGAGCTGTCCTAATCAACTGTGCTAGGGGTGCTGTAATTGATAATGATTATCTAGCAAAACTTCTTAATGAAGATAAGCTAAGAGCAGGAATAGATGTCTTTGATATGGAACCACCACTTCCAGAAGACTATCCACTAAGAAATGCCAAAAATGTAATTTTGACAAACCACGTTGCCTTTTATACTGAAGAAGCTATGCAAATTAGGGCGGAGATTGTCTTTGATAATCTTTATTCCTACCTTGATGGAGAGGTTAAAAACGAGATAAAACTATGACAAGTCCTAAAATTGTAGCCATAGCAGGTGGTTCTGCCTCTGGAAAATCGACTATAGTAAAGATAATAGAAGAAACCTTTAGTGATGACCTAATCGTAATAGGCCACGATAACTATTATAGGGCCCATGACGATATTGATTTTGAAGAGAGAAAATTACTAAATTACGACCATCCAAAGGCCTTTGATAATGATCTTTTTTATGAAGACCTCAAAAAGCTTTTAGCAGGTGAAGAAATTGATATGCCTACCTATGATTACAAAATCCATAGCAGAAGTGAGGAAACTGTAAAAGTAAGGGCTAAAAAGATAATCCTAATTGAGGGTATCCTTGTCTTATATGAAAAGAAAATCAGAGAAATTACTGACACCAAAGTCTTTGTGGATGCTGATAGTGATATTAGACTAAAAAGAAGAATTCTTAGAGATACAGTCGAAAGAGGCAGGTCTGTCGAATCATGCCTGACCCAGTATATAGAACAGGTTAAACCAATGCATGAAAAATATGTTGAACCTAGTAAAAAATACGCTGATATAATTATCCCAAGAGGAGCTAAGAATATTAAGGGGATTGAAATTTTATCTAAGCATATAGAAAATATGATAGGAAATACAAATGAACGTTAATATCTTACCAACAAATTACCAAGAAATAAAAGATTATATAGATGGAAACTCAACCATAGGTCATAAGATTTGGGGAGCGATACCTCATGAAGATGGATATATTTTTAGGGTCTATGCTCCAAATGCTGACGAGATGTATATCAAGGGTGATTTTACTGGCTGGCAAAACGAAAGACTTATAAAAAACGACGAGTACGGAT
>CAMEGY010000056.1 GCA_945916625.1 uncultured Anaerococcus sp. | reverse complement strand
TAACTCCTCTCCTGTAATTTAACCTATCTTTATAAGATTTTTCCCTATAATCATCTAAATCCTTGCCAGAAAAAACTGATATTAAGTATGATACTTGGTCTGCGAATAAATCTTCATCTATACCAGCTACATCTAAAGGATAAATTTTGCTAATACCATTATTTCTAATGATCCTCATCTTATCTTTGTTTATATTTACAAGTTCGCCTTCTCTAAATTTGCAAGTCTCACAGCCCTTAAGGCCACACTTTTTGATTATAGAAAACGGACAGTGGACCATATTCATAAGCTCAATCCTTGCAAAAGTTAAAGCTTCGACTGGGTACCTTTTTGAGTTTTCATTTATATTATCAAGGGTGTTTTCTACTGAGGATTCAATTTTTTCTGCAAAGTCAGAATAGAAATCAAAAGAGTATGAATTTATCACATTTAGATACCTTCCTATTCTGATATTTATACCGGCACTTTTAAAATCATCTATGAAAGCTAAATCCCTATAGTTGTTGAAGATTACTCCCTTGATTGAATTTTCTTTTAGGTATTCTAATAGACCTTCTATCTCGTAATCCATATGGCTATCCAAATTGAGGTAGAGATTGAACCCCTTATATTTTGGATCGTAAGATTTTATATATAGGTTGTCAAAGCCTTGTAAAAGTGATGGATTGATATCATTTGTCATAATCTCAACATTTTTTTCCGGCTTAATTTTCCTATTATCACTTAATTTAGCTTTTTTAATTGTGATTTGTTCCCTCTTATAAGGGCTTGCAAGTTGTTCTTTTAAAAGACTAATAGCATCTCTTCTTAGCTCATTGATGGTTTTTTTTCTTATAAAAATCTCCTCATCGATTTCTATAGCAATCTCCTCTGCCTTAAAGATTTCGTCATTGAATCTGTCTAGGTTTTCTCTTATACCATCTTTATCTATTGAAATTTTTTGAGATTTCTCGATAAGTTCATCGCTTTGTACTTCTACTTCTGTATCTTTATAGGTAACTTTTAAGTTTGCCTTTTTGTTTAGATGTGCCTTAAAGGAAAGTTTAATAGGTAAGTTTTTATAGGTATCAAGACCTGCTATTAATTCCTCTTTAATATTTTCTGCATTTAGCATTAATATGTCAGAATCAATTTTAGCATCCTTATATTGATCTAAAACAAATATCTGGCCTTTTTTCAAACCCTTTGTGAGTGTGAGTGGAAGTTTCTTATCCCTCTCGGTTCTAACCTCTAGATTATCCCCCTTAGATAAATCTGAATTTGTTATGAAGACCTTTTTATTATTCTTTAGAGATACTTTACCAACAGACCTATGTTTTCTGTCATTTTCCTTAAGTATATAATCTTTTTTCTGACCAAAAATGAAGCCTTTTGTATAGCCCCTATTTGTAATGTCTCTTAATTCTTCTCTATTATAAGAGCCAAAATTTAATTTATCCCTATAGGCTAGGACAGTATTATAGACATATTCAGGAGTTTTCATCCTGCCTTCAATCTTTAGGCAGTCAATTCCTAATTCTATAAGTTCATCAAGATTATCGATGACATTTAGGTCTTTCATGTTTAAATAATAATCATTTCCTAAAACTTTTCCATCATTAATTAGGTCATATTTTTGCCTGCAAGGACCCGCACACCTTCCCCTGTTTGCAGATCTTTCTCCAAAATAGGAGCTCATCAAACATTCACCAGAAAAGGAAACACAGAGTGATCCATGTACAAAAACTTCCTTTTCGCAAGGAAGTTTGGCAATTTTTCTAATTTCTTCTATTGGGGTTTCGCGAGCAATTACAATTCGCTTGAATCCTAAATCCATAAGGGCCTTGGCACCATAATAATCTCTTACTGCCATTTGAGTTGAGGCATGGATGTCAAGACCAGGGACTTGGTCTTTAATTATTGAATAAAAACCTATATCTTGGATCAAAATCCCGTCTACTCCAAATTGATATAGTTTTTCTAGATATCCTATGGCCCTATCTATCTCAGAATCTTTAATCAAAGTATTCATGGTAATAAAAACTTTTCTATCAAAGAAATGGGCGTAGTCTATAATTCCTTCTATATTTTCTAGGGTAAAATTTTTAGCATAGGCCCTTGCACCAAAATCATCAAGGGCTAGGTAAAATGCATCTGCACCCGCAGCAATCCCTGCATAAAGCATATCGAGATTGCCAACTGGTGCTAGGATTTCTGTTTTATTCATCAATTTTTCCCTTCAAAATTTCATTTTCCTTAACCAAATCCATTGTTTGTTTTTGTAGAGCTTTTATCTTTTCTCTAAGCTTTTTTGCGTCATTATCTTCCTTGGTTAGGTTAATAATTTCGGTGTCCTTTTCTTGGAGAAGAACTTTAAGATTTTTAATCTCTTCTTTTTTCTCTATAAGTTCATCCTTATAAGATCCATACTCTTCCTTAAAAGTCTCAAGCTCTACTTTGGTAGCATCATAATTTTCTATAGCTTCTTTGTTTTCTTCGTAGAATTTCCTAAAGGATTCTTTATCCTTAAAATATTCATCTGCTATATTTAGGCTAGCTAAAATAAGCTGTCTATCAAAAGTGAGCTTATCAGATTTAACATCTTTGATCTTGCCGTCAACATAAGCTGCTATTTTTTCTATACTCTCTTTTGATTCTTTTGTAACAAGAGGATATTTTATACCGTCAATTTTAACATCAAGTCTAATTTCGCTCACTTTTATCTCCTATGCACGTAATACTATGTCTTTTTCTTTAAGGTCTTCTAGGATATTTTCTTCTATCAGCTTTATATCTTCTTCTTTAAGAGTCCTATCCATTGACCTGAACCAAACCCTGTAGGCCATTGATTTTTTATCATCATCAATACCCTTACCAGTATAAATATCAAAAAGCTCAATTTTGGAAACTAAATCTCCTGCCTTTTCTTTTATGATATTTTCGATTAATTCTGATTCTACTTCCTTTTTTGCTACAAAGGCATAATCACGCTCTATAGCAGGGAATTTTGGTATTTGCTTGTATTTTTTATCCTTTACTCTCTTATCAGCAATGTCACTTAGGTTTATTTCTAAGATTATCGCACCTTTATTAATATTATACTCTTCACGGACTTCATAAGAAATCTCGCCAATAACGCCGATTTTTTCGCCATCGAAGTAAATATCAGCGCACCTACCTGTGTGGAAGGTGTAGAGATTTTCATTCGCCTTGTAAGAAAAACCATTAAAGCCAGTATTAGCCATAGCTTCTGAGAAGAAATCTTTCATATCATAGAAAGAATAATGTCCGTAAAGACCCATAGTTAGGGTAAGATTTTCATTTGGTAGAGAATTTTCAGTTTTCTCAAAAGTCCTATCAAGCTCGAAAAATCTCATATCTTTTTGGCCATACTTGATATTTTTTGCGATTACATCAAGCATATTGGCAATTTGAGTTGTCCTCATCACAGAGAAATCTTCACCAAGTGGGTTTATTAGGCTGATATAATCCCTTAGTTTAGAGTCTTTTGCAATGCCTAATCTGTCGTATTCTTTTGGTGAGATAAAAGAATAGGTTGCAAGCTCTGAGAACTTTTGACCGACAAGCTTATTCTTAAGCTCATCTTTTAGAAGTCTCATTTCTGATCTTTCACCTTTTTTAAGGGAAGAAACTAGAGGTTTGGATTCGATATTGCCCATACCGTAAAGTCTTACAATTTCTTCGATTAGGTCTGCTTCAATGTCGATATCAAGCCTAAAGAAAGGAACTTTGGCAAGGATTGTATCCTCATCTAATTTTTCTACTCCAAATTCTAAAAGCTCTAGGTTTCTTATCGCTTCATCCATTGTGAAATCTACACCCGTAAGGGCTTTTAGTCTTGAAATACGAAGTTTTACAGATTTTTCGTCTCTTTCTATAGTACCCACTTGATATGAGTCGTCGTAAATTTCACCGTAGCCTAATTTATCAATCAAGTGTAGGGCACGTCTTGAAGCGAAATCTGCCATCTCTATTGGGACGCCCTTTTCAAACCTGGTTGATGCTTCTGAACGAAGGCCAAGTTTTTTAGAAGTCTTACGGACAGAATCCGCACTAAAATGGGCAGTTTCAAGAACAATATTTTTAGTCTCAGCTGACACTTCTGTATCAAAGCCACCCATAACGCCTGCAATACCAATGGCGCCACTCTTATCAGCTATTACAAGCATAGAATCATCTAGCTTTCTATCTGTGCCATCGATTGTTTTTACAATCTCACCTTCTTTTGCCTCTCTAATTGTAATTGGACCATTTAATTTATCAAGATCGTAGGCGTGGAGAGGTTGGCCAGTTTCTAGCATGACAAAGTTTGTGATATCTACGATATTATTTATTGGCCTCATACCAGCAAGCATTAGGTAGTTTTGTAGCCATTGTGGTGATGGTTCGATTTTTACATTTGTGATTGCTCTGGTAATAAATTGGTCGCAATTATCTGTAATTAAGTTTAGACCATCAAATATTTCTCTTATATTTTTACCATTTGTTTTATAATCTGTCTCTGGCAAAGAGATTTTTCCGCCAAAGCTTGCTGCACTCTCCCTAGCCATACCAATTATCGATAGGCAGTCTGGTCTGTTTGGTGTAATTTCATATTCTATAACCGGAGTATTTGATTTTATTACATCAACAGCAGGTGTGCCTGGCTTGTATTCGCCCTCTAAAACTATTACTCCTTCTCTTAGGTCTTTTGGAATTACAGAATCATCGTAGCCAAGCTCGCTATAGGCTGTAAGCATACCCTGGCTTACGATTCCAAAAAAGTCGTGGTCTTCGATAAGGGTTCCATCATCAAGTTTTGTACCAGATGTGATTACTAGAAGATAGTCACCTGCTTTTGTGTTTTTTGCATTGGTTATAATTGTTACTTCCGCTTCTTTCCCAACATCAATTGATAAAACCTTAAGCCTATCAGCATCTGGATGGTCTTTTTGATCTATTACATGGCCTACAACAATGCCTTTAAGGTCAGATGTTTTTATAAAAACTTCTTCTACGTGTGAACCTGTTTCAGAAAGCCTGTCTGTAATAGTTTTTAAATCTTCGTCTATTTTTATATAATCTTTTTGCCAAATTAAAGGTACTAACATACTTCCTCCTAAAACTGTTCTATAAATCTCTTGTCATTGTCATAAAGAAGTCTGATATCATCAAGACCGTACTTGACCATGGCAATCCTGTCTACACCTAGACCAAAGGCAAAACCAGTATATTTTTCACTATCAATGCCACAAGCTTCAAGGACATTTGGGTGAACCATACCGCCACCTAATAGCTCCATTGACCAACCGGTATTACCACAAGCAGGACAACCCTCTCCCATACAAGCAGGACAAGTCACATCTACTTCAAGAGATGGTTCAGTAAATGGGAAGTGGTGAGGCCTATATCTTAAATTCATCTCGTCACCAAACATTTCATGGATAAAGGTTTCAAGAGTTGCCTTAAGGTTTGCCATTGACACATTTTCATCCACAACTAGGCACTCTAGTTGGTGGAACATTGGTGAGTGTGTTGCGTCAACTTCGTCATTTCTAAAAACCCTGCCAGCAGATACCATTTTGATTGGAAGCTTGCCTTCATTCATAACCCTTATTTGCATACTAGAAGTATGAGGTCTTAAAAGAACTTCGTCATTGATATAAAAAGTATCTGATGTAGACCTAGCTGGGTGGTTTTTAGGACTGTTTAGGTCATCGAAAACATATTTGACTGTGTCAAGCTCAGGACCAGATACAACGTCAAATCCCATATTTTGGAAGATTGTTTCTAACTCTTCCATGGTTTGGTTTATAACTGCAAGGTGGCCTGACTCATACTTATCAAAATGAGCAGTTACATCTATTTTTTCTGCCTTTATTTTTTCTTTAAGAAGTTCTTTTTTAATTATTTCATTTTTATCGGCAAGTAATCCTTCAATTTCCTTACTTGTTTGGTTGATAAACTTACCCGCACTTGGTTTTTCCTCATTAGGTAGTTTTGCTATTGATTTTTTAAGGTCAGTTATTATCCCTTTTTTACCTAGGTACTTAATTCTAAGGTCTTCCAAAGCATCTAGGTTTTCTGCTTTTTCGATTTCAGTCTTTGCACTAGTTAAAACCTGTTTTAAATTTTCTTCCATTTTTCCTCCAAATAAAAAAATCCGTCCTCTACAAAGGACAGATATATCTGCGGTACCACCTTAATTGATTTATAAATTATTGTTTATAAATCCACTCATTGCTTTAACGAAAAGTCTACGTATCGACTACTTTATTCATCTCAAAGTTCATCGGTGAATACCCTTAATCGTGACTTGAAAGGCTCTCAACATCCCTTTCTTGCTGTATAAGAATAATTAAAGTCTTTCCGAATCATCACACAAGTCTATTCATAATTATACTTGCTGCAATAGCAGCGTTTAGAGATTCGATTTCTCCTTCCATAGGTATTTTTAAAAAATCATCAGTAAGGTCTCTGATATCATCGCTTAGGCCATTTGCCTCACTACCTATAGCAAGAATTATCTTAGTTTTTCTTTTATACTCTCTAATATCTAGCCCATCCATGTCGGCTGCAAGGAGTTTGTAGCTAGACTTTAATTTTTTTATATTTTCATAATCCATTGCCACAATATTTAGCCTAAAGATAGAACCCATAGACGCCCTTAAGGATTTCTCGTTATAGATGTCAACAGTCTCTGGCATTAGGATTATATCCCTAAAACCAAAGGCTTCTGATGTTCTAATCATTGTACCAATATTTCCTGGATCGTTTATACCATCTAGGAGCAGGATTTTGTGTGAACTAAGTTCTCTACTTTCCTTTTTCCTTACGACTGCCCCAATCCCGTCAGGGCTTGTCATAGATGATAATTTGTCAAAAAGTGTTTCGCTAAATACCAAGGTCCTATAAGAGCTTTCAAACGACACACCTTCTCTTAAGAAAATAAAATCTATATTAGCAGTCGAAGCTATAGCTTCGTCTACTAAT
>CAMEGY010000055.1 GCA_945916625.1 uncultured Anaerococcus sp. | reverse complement strand
CGGGATCCATTACACCACAATGCATGGAATCATCTGCATTCAATGACGCTGCATCGCCCATCTAGAGATAAATTAGCTGGTGACTTTATACCAGAATTTGACGGCAAACTAACTGATATAGAAGCAAGTGATTCAATAATAACTGCCCTTGACGAAAACGGCAAAGTTTATCAATGGGGTATAGAAAATTATGGAGAACTTGATACTCCTGATGGAGAATTTGAAAAATTATATTCAAATTATTTCAATATTTACGCAGTAGACAAAGAAGGAAAAATAGATACTTGGGGACTTAACGGATTTAGGTTTGGTTCAGATGACCAAGGTCGTGATATCTTTACAAGACTTATCCACGGCGGCAAGATGACTATGATAATCTCCCTTATCTCATCAATTATCCAAATTGGACTTGGTGTTTTAATAGGTATGATTTCAGGTTTTGTTGGCGGAAAAGTTGATAACGTCCTAATGAGAATATCAGAGATTGTTGCGTCATTCCCATTCTATCCAATGCTTATTTCCCTATCTGCCCTTCTCCCACCAGGAGCAAGCCAAGAGCAAAGGATAACCATGGTTATGATTTTACTTGGTGCACTTGGTTGGACAGGACTTGCCCGTTTGGTACGTGGTCAGATCCTAGCAGAACGTGAGAGGGATTACATTACAGCAGCCAAGGCTTTAGGAGTTAGGGACTGGTCAATTATGGTTAAGCATATCCTACCTAACGTACTATCAATAGTTATAGTAAATGCTACAATCGGCTACGCAGGCAACCTTCTTACAGAAAGTGGTCTTTCATTCTTAGGATTTGGTGTTCAAGAGCCTACACCATCTTGGGGTAATATGTTAACAGCTGCCCAAAGTTCGGATGTACTAAACACCTATTGGTGGAGATGGGTATTCCCAGCTCTAGCGGTATTCTTGACATCATTCTCAGTCAACCTTATCGGTGACGCCCTAAGAGATGCAATCGACCCAAGAGCAAACGAGAGATAGGTGAAAATATGAGCTTACTTGAAATAAACAATCTTCATACCTACTTTTCTACAAGACGTGGTCTTATCAAGGCGGTTAACGACGTAACCTTGTCAGTTGACGCTGGTAAAACCCTAGGCCTTGTAGGTGAGTCTGGATCTGGTAAGAGTCAGACAGCTATGAGTATTCTTCAGCTGTTTGAAACAAACCAAAAGATCTACGGTGGTGAAATAATATTTGATGGAGAAAAAATCTCTGAATATAAAACAAGCCAAATGGAGCATATCAGGGGTAATAAGATTTCTATGATCTTCCAAGAGCCAATGAGCTCCCTAAACCCAGTATTTACTGTAGAAAAACAGCTATCAGAAGTACTGATGCTTCACAAAGGCATGAACAAAAAAGAAGCAGCTGAAAGAGTTGAAGAACTCCTAGCAGCTGTTAAAATACCAAACCCACATGTAGTTACAAAGCAATACCCATTTGAATTGTCAGGTGGTATGAACCAAAGGGTTATGATAGCCATGGCCCTTGCTTGTGAACCAAAGCTACTAATAGCTGACGAGCCAACTACAGCCCTAGACGTGACAATCCAAGCCCAAATCCTAAGGCTAATGAACGACCTTAAGCACAAGGCTGGCACTTCAATCTTATTTATTACCCACGACCTAGGTGTAATTAACCAAATGGCAGATGAAGTAGCTGTTATGTATTGTGGACAAATTGTTGAGCAATCACCAGTAGAATTTATCTTCAAACGTGATATAACAGACTACAACCATCCATATACTGTAGCCCTACTAAACTCTATACCATCTATCACATCTGATAGAAATGAGAGGTTAGATATAATACCAGGCTCTGTACCTCACCCACTCAACCTTCCAGAAGGTTGTAAGTTTGCAGATAGGTGCAAATTTGCTACAGAAAGATGCATAAAGGAAATGCCAGAACTTAAAGCGGTCAATGAACACCAACTAATTAGGTGCCATTATCCAAATAGAAAGGAAAGAGAAGAAGATGGAAAATAAAGACAAAAAGGTCTTATTTAAGATAAGAAACCTTAAAAAATATTTCCCTCTTAAGAAAAAGAGCTTCTTTAACAGAGGTCCTGGAGAATATGTCCATGCCAACGAATCTATTTCAATAGACATCTACGAAGGTGAAACACTTGGCCTTGTAGGTGAATCAGGCTGCGGTAAGTCTACTTTTGGTAGGACCCTTCTACAAATATATGAGCAAACAGAGGGAACAACCCTATATTACGGCAAAACTCTAGAAGAACTTGCTCCAGAATATATGGGCAAAATGATAAGTAAAATTCCATCAAAATTCCCTAACTACCGCAAGGAACTTGAGGAATTAAACAAAATATACGAAGATTTAGAAAAAGCTGAAACAGATGAAGATAGGGCGATGAACAACGAAAAAGCTATGTTCAAACGCCGTGCAATCGAAGAAGAATACCTAAATATGATTAGGATTGCTGGAGGGCTTCTTGCCTCAGACGACCTAAACAAGGTATCCAAGCTATTAAACGACGAATACCAAGTTCTTAGAGAAAGGGCTAAAATTTTAGCACAAATCGAAGACTTTGAGCAAAAAGTACAAATGAGGGTTAGAACCTGGGATGACTATCACAGAGCCCTAGACAATGATCCAAAGTACAAAGAATTAATAGCTAAAAGAGATCAAGCAACTGCAAAGGTAGAAGAAAAGAGAAAAGAACTAGAAGCCTACAGAGATAGTCTAAAATCTAAAGAAGATTTTGAAGAATTAGAAAACGAACTAGATACAGGTATCGACCTTTCAGAGCTTACAGGCGAAGAGATGAGACAGCTCCGTAAGGACCTACAAATGATCTTCCAAGATCCTTATGGATCGCTAGATACAAAGATGACAGTAGGTAATATCATTGGTGAAGGAGTACTTGGCCATGAACTTTTCAAATCAAGAAATGAAAAAGGCTACAACGAATACATCCAAGAAACCATGGAAAAATGTGGTCTAGCACCATACTTCCTACACAGGTATCCACACCAATTCTCAGGTGGACAAAGACAAAGAATAGGTATAGCTAGAGCTCTTGCCCTAAAACCAAGCTTTATAGTTTGCGACGAGGCAGTATCAGCCCTTGACGTATCTATCCAGTCACAAATTATAAACCTTCTTCAAGACCTAAAAGAAAAAAATAACCTAACCTACCTCTTCATAACCCACGACCTTTCAGTAGTAAAATACATCTCTGATAGGATAGGGGTAATGTACTTGGGTGTAATGGTAGAGCTTGCGGAAAGTGAAAAAATCTTTGAAAACCCACTCCACCCATACACCAAGGCTTTATTACAAGCTATACCAAGAACCGACGTAGACCAAGGTCAAGAACTTGCAGTAATCGAAGGTGATATACCATCAGCTGTAAGACCACCAAAAGGATGTAGATTCCACACAAGATGTGAATACGCAATGGACATCTGCGCAAACTTTGAGCCAGAACTTAAAGACGTAGGAAATGGCCACTTCGTAGCCTGCCACCTAATGGACGTATCTGAAGAAGAAAAACAAAAAGCTTATGAGAAAAACATGGCTAAAAGAGCCAAAGAAGCTGAAGAATTAGAAGAAATTAGTGCTATATGAAAAGACCAATAGATAGGTTTAAGGGAAAAAGCAGGGAAGAAATCGAAGAAAAAGAAGACCTTCTAGATTATGATAACCTTGAAAGAGGGGATAAGCTTGCAATGTTTATTGCAGCCATGAGAGTCTTCATGCCTTTCGTCCTTCTTCTACTCGCGCCTATATTTTTAATAGCATACTTCATGTAAATATGAAAACCAGGATTTTTATAAATTCTGGTTTTTTTCATTTTGGAAAACTAATGAGTTTACCTTATCCAAGATAATGTTATTATTTACAATATTTCTTCGTAATTTGATAAATTAAATTAGTTTTCTTCTTACTGTTGAATCTCCGAAAAAAGGGGGCCCCAGGGGAACATTTCGCACGTTTGTAGTACTCCCCGAGCCGGACAGGCTGGCTCAAAAATTACATAAGGTTTTTCATAAATTTCTACTGCGGTGGTATGCATCTTGAGAAAGTTTTTATTACCATTATCTTGGATAATAAAACAAAACGTTATATAATATAAAGACAAGGTAAAAATAAAACAAGCGCCAGATCCCTTTGGGATGACGAGGAGGGAAGTTATCGATATTTCGGCGGATGCTTCCAAGCTTCACAAGCTTAGTATCAGACAAAATCAAGGAGCAATCCTTGCCACAAAGCTGATAAAGTGAACCTTGTAAAATTAAATATAAGGAGATAATATGTGCGGAATAGTATGTTACAAGGGAAAAAGTGATGCAAGAGAGGTAATTGTAGATGGGCTAGATAAGCTTGAATACAGGGGCTATGATTCGGCAGGGCTTGCTGTGCTTAATGAAGGGGAGATATCTGTTGTAAAAAAGGCTGGGAGACTTGCGAACTTAAGAAAAGCTCTAGATCAAAATCCAGTTTCTGGTAATATAGGCATTGGCCACATAAGATGGGCAACCCATGGAGAAGCTAGTGATATTAATAGTCATCCCCACCTTTCAAATAACGGGAAAATCTCTGTAGTCCACAATGGAATTATCGAAAACTACAGAGAATTAAAAAAAGAGCTTGAAGAAGAAGGCTACACTTTTAAATCATCAACAGACACTGAAGTAATAGCGGTTTTACTAGAAAAATATTACGAGGAAGACCTCTTATCAGCTATAAAAATCGTAAAAGATAAGCTTGAAGGATCTTTTGCCCTAGGAATAATTTCATCAGATGAACCAGATAGGTTAATAGGCATAAGACACGAAAGCCCACTAGTTGCAGGAATTGGCAAAGATTTTCTAATCATGGCAAGCGATATACCATCAATACTCAAATACACCAAAGATGTAATTTATCTTGAAAACGGGGACATAATTGACATCAAAGATGCTGGATACACAATCTATGATGCTAGTAATGAAGAAGTAGCTAGGGAAATTAAGAAAATAACTTGGTCTATAGATGCTGCTACAAAATCAGGATACGACCACTTTATGATTAAGGAAATCAACGAGCAAGGGGCATCTATAGATGAGCTTCTTAGGGTAAATCTAAAAAACAATCAGGTTAATTTTGAGCAGGGATCCTTTTCTAAGGAAGAGATTCAGAAAATAAAAAGAATATATATAGTTGCCTGTGGTACAGCCTACAATTCAGGTCTTGTTGTTAAGCCTATTATAGAAAAGTTTACAAAAATACCAGTAGTATGTGATCTTGCTTCAGAATTTAGGTACAATGAACCTTTTTTAGATGAAGATACATTGGTAATCCTGATTTCCCAATCGGGAGAAACAGCAGATAGCCTAAAGGCCCTAAGGTTTGCCAAAGAAAATCAAGCAAAGACCCTGCTTATCACAAATACTTTGGCCTCATCTATGGATAGGGAAGCTGATAGGTCTATTTATTGCTATGCAGGACCTGAAATTGCGGTCGCATCTACCAAGGCCTACACAACTCAGCTTGTTAATTTCTATCTCTTAGCCTTAGATTTTGCTAAAAAATTAGGAAAAATTGAAGAAAAATCTTATCAGACTTGCCTAAAAGAATTAAGAGAAATTCCGGCTAAGATTGATCAAATTTTAGCAAATGATGAGATAATCAAGGAATTTGCAGAAGAGATTAAAAACAAATCGAGCCTATTTTATATAGGAAGGGGCCTAGATTATGCCACAACAATAGAAGCTGCCCTCAAGCTTAAGGAGGTATCCTACATCCATACCGAAGCCTTTGCGGCAGGAGAGCTAAAGCATGGAACAATTTCCTTAATTGAAGAGGGAACACCAGTAATAGCCATAATGAGCCAAGAAAATCTTACAGCGAAGACCCTCTCTAATGTAGAAGAAGTCGTCGCAAGAGGAGCAAATGTTTTTATAATCACATCCCATAAGGATTCTAGAATGGAAAAAATTACTAACAACATTTTTAACCTACCAGAGACACTTGACATTTTATATCCACTCCTAACAGTAATTCCAACCCAGCTTATGGCATATTACACATCAAAGGCTAAGGGCATAGACGTTGATAAACCAAGAAATCTCGCTAAGTCAGTAACTGTTGAGTAGATTTAGTTTACTAAATTATCTTTAAGGGTAAATACTAAAGAAGAGAAAAGGAGATTGTTATGAGATTTAAGGATAAGTCGGTAGTAGTTACAGGGGCAAGTTCAGGAATTGGTAGAGAAATTGCCAAAGAATTTGCAGAAGAAGGCGCTGTAGTTGTTGCAGTAGCCAGAAGAGAAAATTTACTAGAAGAATTAAAGGAAGAATGTAAGGACCTTGCAGGAAGGGTTGTTCCTTTTCCAGGCGACCTTACAGATGGAGCTTTTGTAAAAGCTATGCTTAAAAAAGCGATTGATGAAACAGGCAAACTTGATGTTTTGATTAACAACGCAGGTATAATGGATGATTTCATTCCGCTGGGAGATCTTGAAAGAGATTTTTATGATAGGGTGATGGAGCTTAACCTAAATGCACCAGTTTTTGCTATGAAAGAAGCGATCAATATAATGCGCAAGCAAGGCTCAGGTAATATTGTAAATATCAACTCCCTAGCGGGTGTGAGTGGTGCAAAGGCAGGAGCAGCCTACACTGCAAGTAAGCACGCCATGCTTGGAGTATCCAAAAACTCAGCCCATATGTATAAAAAAGACGGAATTAGGATTAATTCTATAATACCAGGCGGTATCGAAACTGGAGTTGTAGGAGATTATTCAAAGCTAAACCAATTTGGCCTAGGCAGGGTAATGTCAGCCCTAGAAGATGATAATCTTATGGGCAAACCTTCTGATATAGCCAAGGCGTGTCTATTCTTAGCAAGTGATGATGCTAAATTTATAAATGGAGCAGGCCTTGTAATCGATGGCGGTGTCCTAGCAGCTGAATAAAATTATTAAAAAAATGGATCGGTAGGATCCATTTTTTTAA
>CAMEGY010000054.1 GCA_945916625.1 uncultured Anaerococcus sp. | reverse complement strand
GAAATTTCTTCAAACCAAAGGCTTGATTCTACTGAGACACGATCTCCTGTAATTGTATCGATCAAAGCCTTTAGGACGTAGGTAATTACTACGGCATAGCCTATTGATAATAGGCCAACTCCAAGCATTGGTAGCCACCTTATTATTTTGCCAAATTTTTCTATATTTCTTGATTTGTAGGCTTCTTTATAGACTACCATTGGACCTGATTTGTATTTTCTGCCGATGGCATTTTCTGCTGCAAGGCCTAGCCTGCCAAAGATAAATGCAAATAACAGGTAGGGTAATAAAAATGCCAAGCCCCCATTTGAGCCTAGTTGATAGGGGAAGGCCCATACATTTGCAAGACCTACAGCAGATCCCACGCAGGCCATTATAAAGCCCCATCTAGATGAAAATTTATTTCTGTTTTCCATAATACTTCCTTATTTTTTCTTAATAATCTAATTATAATGAATATTGGTGAATTATCAAGGATTGGCAATATTTTATAGGATTTTCACTTATAAATTTTTTTCTTTATGCTAAAGATGGGACAAATATAGGGTATAATGTGATAAGTAAAGGAATATTATGAAGATTAAAAGAATTTTTGCCCTAATCTTCGCTTTCACCCTATCCTTTGTGGCTAGCAAGTTTGTCCTAGATTTTTTAGACCAAAGGTCAAATGCTAATATTTATGCCGGGGGTGGGACTTTTGAAGATCAGGCTGTTAAGACAAGTAAAGATGAATATTTAATTTTGATGGTCGGTGTTGACCAAGCGGCAGGTGAAGAGAATAATGAAGATTTCACCCGTACGGATACCATCATGCTTATGAAGGCCAATGTAAAAGATGGGACTATCAAGCTCTTATCAATCCCTCGTGACTCTAGAGTTCTGGTGAGAAATACCTACGATAAGGTAAATCATGCCCACGCCTTTGGCGGAATTGAGCTTACCTTACAAAGCCTGAGGAATTTTTTGGGTCTTGATATAGATTACTATGCCCAAGTCAACTACCAGGCCCTTGTAAATATTGTAGATGCAATAGGCGGTGTCGATTATGAGGTGCCAGAAGGTGTTGAGATCAAGAAGTGGACCCTTGATATAAAACCAGGTATGAACCACTTTGATGGGACTGATACCATGTGGTATCTAAGGACTAGACATATTTACAACAATGGAGATATAGGTAGGGTCGAGGCCCAGCAAGATTTTATCAAGGCCATGGTTGACCAGGCTGTTCTTAAATCAAAACAGATGAACCTCATGACTGTGATTTCTTCTTATATAAAATATGTCAAAACGAACTTACCAATGTCTGCAATTGTTGACCTAGTCAAAAACATCAACAACTTCTCATCAGATAAGGTAGATACCTTTATAGTGCCAGGCAATGAAGCAACCATAAATAGAACCAGCTACTATATACCAGATGAGAGGGGAACTTGGGATATTGTAGATGAGGAATTTGGAGATTTCAAGCTTAAAAAATGGACAGAAGAAGTTTCAGGTCTTCCTGAATCAGAATTCTCATCTATTAATCAAAAAGCACCGGTGAATATATTCCCGAAATCCAACTCATATAACAATTCCCACCAGCAAAACAATTCCTACAACAATTATAACAACAACACAAACAATTATAACAACAACTACAACAATTACAATAATTACAATAATAATTATAACAACTCTTACGAGAATAATTATTATGAACCAGCTCCATCTTATGAGGAGCCAGCAAAAGCAAATACAAAACCTAAAAAGAAACAAACAGAAACAAAACCAGCTCCAAGCACTGAAACCGTCAAGCCAGAACCAGAAGTAGAGGCCCCACCAGTGGCAGAACCAGCACCTGCACCTAGTGAGCCAGAAAATGATCCTGGAGTGACTGAGTATGAACCAAGTTATGATTCATATCTGCAAGATACGCCAATCATTGATGGAGAGGGTGGAGAATAGTTAGGACTTATCATGGAAAAAAGAAGAGAAAGAAAAGACCAACATATAGAAAATTATCTAAAAACTTCTGATTATAATGATGCTTTATTTTCTGATATCTACCTAGACCATAATAGCCTTTCAGAAGTAAATTTTGATGAAATAGATACATCAATTGAATTTATGGGTCAAAAAATTGCCATGCCCCTTATGATTAATGCCATGACAGGTGGAGGAGAAGCGAGTGCTGATATAAACGAAGACCTATCATCAATCTGTAAGAGCCTCAATATCCCAATGGCTGTAGGTAGTCAAACTATAGGATTGTCTGATAATGAAGCTCGTGAAAGCTTTACCCTTATTAGGGAGAAAAATCTGGTAAGGATAGGCAATTTGGGTGCAGAAAGATCTATTGATGATTTCAAAAAAGCTATCGAAATGATTAACGCCCACGCCATCCAGGTCCATTTAAATGTAGCCCAAGAGCTCTTTATGCCGGAGGGAGATACGGATTTTAGGGGATATTTTGATAATATAAAAAACCTAAACGAAAGTTTAGATGTGCCAATAATTGTCAAAGAAACTGGCAACGGCCTTTCTAAAGGAGTTTCTAAAAAGCTTATCGATGCCGGAATCAAATACCTAGATGTGGCAGGAACTGGCGGTACAAATTTCATAGAAATTGAAGATATGAGAGATTTCGAATCTGATTATAAGGAATTTTATAGTTGGGGAGTGCCTACAAGCAAGGCCATAATAGATGCTAGAAGTCTTTCGGAAGATGTCTTTATAATCGGTTCAGGTGGGATCAAAACAGCGGTAGACCTTGCCAAAGCTATAATAATAGGTGCAGATATGGCGGCTCTAAGCGGCGAAGCCCTAAGATACTTGCTTCTTGGCGGATATGATGCTTGTTATGATTACCTTAAAGAAATGAATGACAGACTCAAAAAAGTAATGGCTCTACTGGGTGTCAAAAACATCGAACAACTCAAGAGAGTGGACTATAAGGTAACGGGCAGACTTAAAGAATTATTAGATTAAAATAAGCTAAGCTTTGGTAGATCAAGGCTTAGCTTATTTATATTTAAAATCAATTTTGAATTTCAAACTACTTGAAAATATTTTTTATATTTGGACTTTGGCAAAATTTAGGGTCTTATTCGAATATTTTAAGGTATTCTCCGTAGCCCTCTTCTTCTAGTTTTTCTTTAGGAACAAATCTAAGGGATGCCCCATTTATACAATACCTAAGTCCAGTAGCTTCCTTTGGTCCGTCAGGGAAAACATGGCCTAGGTGGCTATCTGCATCCTTGCTCCTGACCTCAATCCTCTTTCTGGCAAGTGTGAAATCATCCTTTTCAGTTAATTCTGTCCCGTCGATTGGTTTTGTAAATGAAGGCCAACCGCAGCCGGCATCGTACTTATCTCTTGATGAGAAAAGTGCTTCTCCAGATACTATATCCACATAAATCCCATCTTCATAAAAGTTGTCATATTCAGATGAAAATGGCATTTCTGTCCCACTTTCCTGGGTTACTTCGTATTGTATATCGGTTAATCTTTTTCTTAATTCGTTTTTATCATATTTTGTCATAAAATCATCTCCTATTATTAATTATTACCCAAAATAATAAATAAAATACACTTTGTTAAAGAGTTAATACTAAAAATCGGTATAATAATAAAAAATCTACTAGGAGGTTACTGATGACAATGATAATAAATAAAGCGGGCAAATCTAATAGTCCAGACCTAGCTTTTGAAATAAATGCCAAGGTAAAACAAGCCCAAGCCAAGTATGGTAAGGACAAAGTAATTAACGCTGTTTTAGGGACGCTTGCTGATGATGAGGGCAATATCATAGCTCTAGATTCTGTTTATAATAGACTAGAAAAAATGGATAGGGAAAAGATTGCCTCCTACGCACCTATAGAAGGGGAAAAAGCCTACAGACAAACTGTAATCGACCTTTGTTTTGGTCAATATAAGCCTAGGTCTTATATTTCTGCTATTGCGACCCCAGGCGGGACAGGGGCTGTCAGGTGTGGGATTTTCTCCTTCGCAGATGTGGGAGATCCTGTGATTTGTCACGACTATTTCTGGCAGCCTTACAAAAAAATGTGTGACGAGTTTGAGAGAGACTTTAGGACCTATAATTTTCTTACAAATGATTTAAAATTTGACCTAGAATCTTATGAAAATGCACAAAACGAGGCCCTCAAAGACCACGACAGGATGGTATCGATAATAAATTCTCCAGGCAACAACCCAACCGGTTATTCTCTTTCAGACGAAGAGTGGGATGAAGTTATAAGAATTTCCAAAAAGGCCGCTGAGTCTGGCAAGAAAATCACTCTAGTAGTAGACGTAGCCTATATTGAATTTGCAGGTAATGGTGAGCAGAAGAAATTCTTCAAGAAATTTGAAAACTTACCAAAAAATCTTTTCGTTCTAGTAGCCTTTTCTATGTCTAAGGCCTACACCGCCTACGGACTTAGAAGTGGGGCAGCTATTGGAATTTCTCAATCAAAAGAGGTAATAGAAGAGTTTGATCATGCTATTTCAACTACTGCCAGGGTAAACTGGTCAAACGGAGTCCACGCTCCCCAACATATCCTTGTTGACCTTGCGAAAGATGAAAATATCGATGAATATAATAAAGAACTTAGAGATTTAAAAAAGATGCTATCTGACAGGGCTAGTGTTTTTGTCAAAGAAGCAAGAGATCACAATCTTAGGATAATCCCATACTTTGGTGGATTTTTCACCTTTATCCCAACTGATAGGGCCTTTGAGATTGTAGAAAAACTAGAAAAAGAAAATATTTTTACTATTCCATCAGCTAAGGGAATTAGGGTTGCCATTTGTGCTACAAATAAAAAAGACATTGTGAAACTAGTAGAGAGAATCTCCTACCATATGCATTCTTAAGCTAAATATTTGCTGGAAAACTGGGTATAAATCATTTGTCTAAGAAATTGCTCTTGAAATTATAAAACATCTTAGTATACTATAACTAGGAGTTAGCACTCAAAGACATTGACTGCTAATAAATCAATATAAGATGTATTTTATTTTCACAGGAGGAAATAGCATGAACTTAAAACCAATCGGAGATAGAATTGTTATAAAAAAAGCTGAAGCAGAAAAAACTACAGCTTCTGGAATTGTCCTTCCAGAAAGTGCGCAAGAAAAGCCACAGTATGCTGAAGTAGTTGCTATAAGTGCTGATATAGAAAATGATGAAAAGAAAAAAGATAACCTCAAAATAGGCGATAAGGTTATTTATTCACAATACGCAGGCACAGATGTCAAACTAGATGATAAAGAATTTATAGTAGTTAAATACAACGACATCTTGGCAGTAGTAGAAGCTTAAGGAGGAAAAAATGGCAAAAGATCTTAAATCTGGAATAGATGCAAGAGATGGTCTCGAAAGAGGTATAGATAAGCTTGCAAATGCAGTAAAAGTTACTCTTGGACCAAAAGGTAGAAATGTAGTTTTAGATAAGGCTTATGGTGAACCAACAATCACAAACGACGGTGTAACAATTGCAAATGATATCGAGCTAGAAGATAGATTTGAAAATATGGGTGCCCAACTTGTAAAAGAAGTGGCAAACAAAACCAACGACGTAGCAGGTGACGGTACAACTACAGCTACAGTTCTTGCTTATTCAGTAATCAAAGAAGGACTTAAAAACCTAGCAGCAGGAGCAAACCCAATTGTCCTACAAAAAGGTCTTAAAAAAGCAACAGACATTGTAGTTGAATATATCAAAGAAAACTCTAAAGAAGTAGAAGATAAACAAGCTATCGAAAACGTAGGTACAATTTCTTCACAAGATAATAATATCGGTAAGCTAATCGCTGATGCTATGGAAAAAGTAGGCAACGACGGTGTTATCACAGTAGAAGAATCAAAAACTACAGATACCTACCTAGACCTAGTTGAAGGTATGCAATTTGACAAGGGTTACCTATCACCATACATGGCAACAGACAACGAAAAAATGATAGCAGAACTTGATGATCCATACATTCTTCTAACAGATAAGAAGATTTCAAACATTCAGGAAATCCTACCACTTTTAGAGCAAATAGTTCAAGAATCAAGACCACTATTAATCATCGCTGATGATGTAGACGGTGAAGCTCTGACAACACTTATCCTAAACAAACTAAGAGGAACCTTCAACGTAGTAGCAGTAAAGGCACCAGGCTACGGTGATAGAAGAAAAGCAATGCTTGAAGATATCGCAATCCTAACAGGCGGTAAAGTAGTAAGCGAAGATTTAGGAATGGACCTAAAAGACGCTACAATTGATATGCTAGGATCTGCTAAAAAGGTTAAGGTAGACAAAGACAACACAACTCTTGTAGAAGGTAAAGGCGACAAAGAAGCCCTAAAAGACAGAGTTGAAAACATAAGAAACCAAGCAGCCAAAGAAGAAAGCGAATACGAAAAAGAAAAACTTCAAGAAAGACTAGCTAAACTTGCAGGCGGAGTAGCAGTAATCAACGTAGGTGCAGCTACAGAAACAGAAATGCAAGAGAAAAAATACAGAATCGAAGATGCCCTATCAGCTACAAGAGCAGCTGTAGAAGAAGGAATCGTAGCAGGTGGTGGAGTTGTCCTAATAGGAGCTATCGAAAAAGTAGAAGAACTTAGAGAAAACCTAATAGGTGACGAAAAAACAGGTGCCCTAATAATAGAAAAGGCCCTAGAAGCACCACTAAGACAAATAGTAGAAAACGCAGGCCTAGACGGATCTGTAATAGTAGAAAAAGTTAAAAATACAGACAAAGAACAAGGCTACGACGCATACGAAAACAAATTCGTAAACATGTTTGAAGCAGGAATCGTAGAACCAACAAAAGTAACCAGATCAGCCCTACAAAACGCAGTAAGCGTAGCAGGAATGATACTCACAACAGAAGCAGCAATAGCAGACATACCAAAAGAAGAACCACAAATGCCAGCCCCACAAATGCCAATGTATTAAAAAAATAGTAAGAAAGATGCCCATTTATTTCGGGCATCTTTTCTATGTAAAT
>CAMEGY010000053.1 GCA_945916625.1 uncultured Anaerococcus sp. | reverse complement strand
AACCATTGTAAGAAAGCTCTCTCATTTCCGCATAGGAAATATTTTTTATAGGTGATGGATTTGTAAAGAGATTTGGATTTGCAGAATAAATATAAGTCATATCTGTATAATTTTCGTAAATATCACAACCAAGCCCCCTAGCAAGGATTGCTCCACTTATATCTGATCCTCCCCTAGAAAAGGTAAGCCTATCTCCTTCTAGGTTATAGCCATAAAAACCAGGAGCGACCAAAACATCTTTAGAATGTTTAAGTTTGCCTATTTTATCATAGCTTTTGTCTAAAATATTCACATCGTTAAGACTATACTCAAGAAGGATTCCCAAATCTTTCGGAGATATGTAGCGCGCTTTAATCCCTATTTTGTTTAAATAAGCTGAGATAAGCCTAGCATTAAAATCTTCACCAGATGATTTTATGGCATTTTCTAAGTAGAAATCATCCTCAATATCTGTTAAAAATCCCAAAAGTATTTGTCTAAAAGATTCCACAAGATTTTTATCTAGACCTAATAATTCAGAGATTTCAGTGAACCTTAAGATAATCATATCTAAGGTCTTTATGTAGCTAGGGCTATTTGATTTATATTCATCAAAAAGGCTTATCAACAGGTCTGTAACCTTTATATCTGCTTTAAATCTTTTGCCTGGTGCAGAGACAACAATAGCCCTAATATCCTTATCTTTTTTTATTATTTGACCAACTTTTTCTATTTGGCTGGCTGAGGCAACAGATGTGCCTCCAAACTTAGCTGTTTTTTTCATATTACTCTCCTAATTGGCTTTATTATACTACACTTAGTATTAAAATAAAATAATTTGAATAAATATTATCAAAAATTTGACAAAAAGGCTATTTTTCGATATACTCATTTATAAATAAAGATTTAGTTAAGGGGTCGCGGTTACAATGAGTAGGAATCGAAAGGTCTAACCGCCGAAATACATGGTATTGGTCATAGGTCGAATAGGTTTATGATTGTCAACAGGCTTTGCCAAAGACTGTTGGAGTACTTGCTAAGTCAGGCGAAAGGAAATCATGGGCCTTTTGCTCATGATTTTTTATATGGAGGGGGATAATGCTTAGGAAGAATAATGAAAATATTAATGGAATGCTCCATATTGGTGGGGTATCTGTAGGAAGTTTGATAGAAAAATATAGAACACCACTTTACATATACGATGAGAAATTAATAAAAAATACGGCAAGGGCCTTTAAGGATAATTTCAAATCAGATATTTTTGATGCAGAAATATCTTATGCATCAAAGGCTGGATCAAATTTATACCTCTTAGGATTATTAAAAAACGAAGATCTTTATCTCGATACAGTTTCTATGGGGGAGATTTATATTGGTCTTAAGGCAGGTTTTAATCCTAAAAAAATACACCTTCATGGAAATAACAAAACAAGAGATGAGCTTGTTTTTGCTATAGAAAAAAATATAGGGACTATAATTATAGACTCTTACGAAGAATTTATCTTTCTTGAAAATATTCTAAGAGAAAAAAATTCTCAAATGGATTGCCTTTTAAGGGTTAATCCAGATGTAAAAACCTCTACTCATAAGTATATCCAAACTTCCAATGCTGACTCTAAGTTTGGAATAAATATCAGAGATGAAAATATAGGTAATTATATTAAGGAAATGGCAGAAAGTTCCTTTGTAAATCTTTTAGGCTTTCATGCGCATATTGGAAGTCAGGTTATGGATTTAGGATTTTTTGAAGAAGAAGCAAAGATTCTTTTTGAATTTACGAAAAAAATACAAGAAGAAATAAATACAACTTTTAGCCACATAAACCTAGGTGGGGGTTTTGGTGTTAGGCAAAACAAAGGCGATAAAAATTTTGACTTAGAAAAGTTTTTAAGTGATTTTGCGAAAATTATCGAAGAACAAATTAGGACCTATGGCCTAAAAATTACAAATGTAGGTATAGAACCAGGTAGGTCTTTGGTAAACCAAGCAGGGACAACAATCTACAGCGTGGGAAGTATAAAGCACACTCTTGAAGGCCTACCGCTTGTTTTTATCGACGGGGGCATGTCTGATAATATAAGACCTAGTCTTTATGAGGCCAAGTACGATGGTATCTTGGCAAATAGGCTAAATGATGAAGATAAATATGAATTTAGGATTGGAGGCAAGCTCTGTGAATCTGGAGATATCTTGATAGAAGAAACGTCCCTTCCCTATCCTAAAAGAGGAGACATCCTAGCTATTGAAAACACTGGAGCTTACAGCTTAGCTATGAGTTCTAATTATAATAAAATCCAAAGACCAGCAGTGGTTTTTGTAGAAGATGGCAATGATTATCTTGCGGTAAAAAGAGAAAGTTTAGAAGATTTGATTAAAAATGATTGTGAATATAAGGGAGAATAGAATGATAAATGTAGCTGTAGTTGGCGCAAGTGGTTTAGTTGGAGCTAAGATTAGGGATATATTGGAAGAAAGAAAGTTCCCAGTTGATAGGCTTTTTGCCTTTGCTTCAAAAAAATCAGCCGGTAAGAAAATTAAATTCCAAGGAAAAGAAGTAGTAATTGAAGAATTAAAGGAAGATTCTTTTGTTAATAGGGATATAGATGTAGCTTTGTTTGCGGCAGGTGGGAGTATTTCAGAAAAATATGTGCCTCTTGCAATAAAAAACAATATAAGAGTGGTTGATAATTCTTCTTTTTTTAGGATGGATAAGGATGTTCCTCTAATAATACCAGAAGTAAATGGAGAACTTGTAAATAAAGATGAGATGCTTATAGCAAATCCAAATTGCTCTACTATCCAATCTGTCCTAGCCATAGCAAAAATTTATGAAAAATTTGGCATAGAAAGAATAATTTACAATACATACCAAGCGGTTTCTGGAGGTGGGGAAAGGGCCTTAGAAGACCTATATGAAAAGAAAAATGACCACTGGAAGTATAAAATCTATGATAATCTTCTTCCACAAATAGATTCTTTCCTAGATAATGGCTATACCAAGGAAGAGATGAAGATGGTTAATGAATCAAGAAAAATTTTAGGAGATGATTCCTTAAAGGTTACTGCTACAGCCATTAGAGTGCCTGTTACAAATTCTCATGGTGTATCTATAAACTTAAAGCTTAAAAAAGACTTTGATATGGAAGAAATTAGAAAAACTTTAGAAGACACTCCAGGCCTTGTGTTAGAAGATGATTTAAGTAAAGAAATATACCCAATGCCAGCAACAGCTTCTGGTAAGGACGATGTTTTTGTTGGTAGGCTTAGAAGAGATTTTTCTGACGATAATAGCCTAAATCTTTGGTGCGTAGCAGATAATATTAGAAAAGGTGCAGCTCTAAACGCTGTACAAATTGCAGAATTAATAGTAAAGGAATTATGATGATATTTACCGGATCAGCTGTAGCAGTAATTACACCGTTTGATGAAAATTTAGATATTGATTACGAGGCATTTGATAAGATTATAGACTTCCATTTAGAAAATAAAACTGATGCCCTTGTTGTTTGTGGTACCACCGGTGAAGCTGCGACTATGACAGAAGAAGAAAGATACGATTTGATCAAATATGCTGTAGGAAAAACTCAAGGGAAAATCCCTGTAATAGCAGGTACTGGGTCAAATAATAGTAAGGCCAGCGCTGCATTTTCTAAAAGAGTAAGCGAAATTGCGGGACTTGCTGGTCTACTTGTTGTGACACCTTACTACAATAAAGCTACAAAAGAAGGTTTGTACCTACATTTCAAAACCATAGCTGAAAGTACAAAACTTCCTATAATTTTATACACAGTGCCATCTAGAACCAATATCAACCTTGATTTAGAGACTGTTGTTAGATTAGCAGAGATAGAAAATATTGTGGGTATAAAAGATGCTACAGGAGATCTTTCCTATACAGCAGGACTTTTAAATTCTCTACCAAAAGACTTTGCGATCTATTCTGGTAATGACGATTTAACTCTACCGATGCTAGCTTTAGGAATTCATGGATCAATTTCTGTATTTGCAAATATAATGCCAAAGGAAAACCACGACATTTATGAATTTTATAAAAATGGACAAGTAGATGAGGCAAAAGGCCTCCACCTAAAATATATTGACTTTATACATGACTTGTTTTTAGAGGTAAACCCTGTTCCAGTCAAGGCAGCAGCAAGCCTTATGGGCCTTTGCCAAAATGAATTACGCCTACCACTCACAAGGGCAAATGAAAATAACACAGAAATCTTAGGAAAAAAATTGAAGGAACTTAATTTATGCTAAGAATAATTTTAATTGGAGCAAGTGGGGCTATGGGAAAAACCCTAGTAGACTTGGTAAAAAATGACGAAAATTATAAGTTTGTAGCGGGTCTATCCAGAAAAGTTGATAAGACTAATGACTTTCCTGTTTATGAAAAAATTTCAGATATAAAAGAAGAGGCAGATGTAATTATAGACTTCTCTTCAAGAAGCCTACTTGATGATATAATTGCTTTTGCCAAGGAAAAATCCTATCCGGTAGTTTTTGCTACAACAGGATTTACTGACGAAGATCTTGAAAAAATAGATGACCTTAGTGGAAGTGTAGCCCTTATCCAAGAAGGAAATTATTCACTTGGTGTAAATGTCATGGTTGACATAGCTGAAAAACTGGCTTGCGCTCTTAAAGAATTCGATATAGAAATAGTAGAAAGTCACCACAACAAAAAGAAAGACAATCCAGCAGGCACAGTCAATATGATTTTTGATAGTGTAAATAGAGGCAGGGATGGCAAGTTATTTAAAAAGATGAGAAACTTTAGCCATGAAGATAAGAGAGATCCAAATGAGGTTGGTATTGCTTCTTTAAGGGCTGGTACAATTGTTGGAGACCACTCTTTAATTTTTGCAGGCCTAGATGAAACAATTGAAATTAAGCATAGGGCTTTTTCTAAGAAAATTTTTGCAAATGGTGCTTTGAAGGCTGCAACTTACTTACAAGGCAAAGAACCGGGCAGATATAAATTTTTTGAAGTACTAAGGAGTGAAGATGATTAGGATAGGAATAGTTGGCTACGGAAATTTAGGAAAATCTATAAAAAAGGGGATTGAAGCAAGCTCTGACATGGAAGTAGCTGGTATATTTTCTAGAAGAAAACTAGATTTAGACCTATATAGGCCATTTTCTGATATAGAAAAATATAAGGATGATATTGACTTACTTATCCTTTGCGGTTCATCTGATAAGGATATCTTATCCCAAGGACCAAGACTTCTAAGTAGTTTTAATACCTTAGATAGCTTTGATAATCATGGAAAGATTAGAAAATATTTTTATCAAATGGATGAGATTGGCAAAGAAAATGACACCCTAGCACTAATATCTACAGGTTGGGATCCTGGCTTGTTCTCTTTAAATAGGGTTTTAGGTGAGGCAATCTTAAGAGATGGAAATTCTTACACTCTTTGGGGCAAAGGAGTAAGCCAGGGTCACTCAGCAGCTGTAAGATCGGTTGAGGGTGTCCTTGATGCTATTCAATATACAATTCCTAAAGATGAAGTTTTAGAAAAAATCAGAAATGGAGAGGATTTTAATTTCGACAGCCACAAGGCCCACCTAAGAGAAGTATATGTTGTGATAGCAGATGGGGCCGATAGAAAAACTATAGAAGAGGAAATAAAAAATATGCCTGATTATTTTGCTCCTTACCAGACCCAAGTTCATTTTATTAGCCAAGAAGACCTTGATAAAAACCATAAAACCATGGTTCATGGCGGCCATGTGATGACAAGAGGAAAAGCTTGTGGGGACAGCCAGGCACTGATAGAATTTAATCTTGACTTAAAAAACAATCCAGATTTTACTGCAGCAGTAGATATTGCTTATGCTAGAGCCCTTTATAGGATGAGTAAAGAAGGAAAAACAGGAGCCATCACCGTTTTAGATGTAGCCCCAAAACATTTATCTGAAAAATCATACGATGATCTTATTGATCTTATTTAATATCAGCTGGTGTTTTTAGATTAGAAACCAGGTCAAATATCGGACCTAAAAATCTAGAGGCGCCAGGTTTTTTTGTCTTTATAAGTTCGATCAATTCAAGCATCCACACAACAACATACTTATTAAGATAGAAAGCTTCTATACCATTTGCAATAATCGACCTCCTACCGTTTATAACAATATCATCACGCATTTTATCAAAATATTTAAGAAGCTCTTTCCTGTTAGAATCATCCTCTATCAAAGTATCTACTATCACTACTAAAGATCCTAAGTAAGAATCAGGAAGAGGATTTATATAAAAATCTATTCTTCCATCCTTATTTAATATTATATCTTCACATATAGAATCTTTGTCCCAATCTTTATAGTGGTAAAAATACTTATCCTTGTTTAGGTCTTTAAAGAAATTTGGATATAATCCATAAGGGAAGGAAGATTTCTCTATAGTTTTTTTTTAGAAATTCAAGCTCGAAACTTCCCTTATCAAAGCTTGCTATAAGGATTGGAGATAAGATAACAAGTAGTTTTAACTTCTCGCTTTTTAAATCATTCATGACACTAATTGAAAACCAATCTTCGATTTGAGAATCGACTTGACCTATTTTTTCGAAAGTATAGGAATCTGTGATTTGGTAGGAAGTTTTTTTGCCATTTTTAAACTTAGTTAAAATCATTTTATTAAATCCGCATACTCGCCTTTACAAGCCCTAATCAAATCATCTGGTCTTATCTTTATACTATGGCCTACCTTACCAGAAGAAATTTTTATATATTCGAGTTCTCTTGCATTTTGATCAATAAACACGGGAAAATCCTTTTTTAGGGCAAGGGGAGTAGTAGCCCCTCTTTCGTAGCCTACAGTATTCTTTAAGTTTTTTAGGGCAAGCATTGATAAGCTTTTAACCCCGACAGCCCTAGCTGCTTTTTTAAAATCAATTTCTTCTCCACCATTTATCACAAGGATAAATATATCTTTTTCTTTTGATTCTACAGCTAGAGTTTTGTAAACGGTTTTAATATCCGAATGATTTTCGTTGGCTAAATCTACAGCA
>CAMEGY010000052.1 GCA_945916625.1 uncultured Anaerococcus sp. | reverse complement strand
AAGCTAACCACTTAGGGTCTCTAATACTATCTTCCCTAAGTTTTTCTACATCGTAAGCTACTTTTTTATCAACTTTTTGATTGATATCATTAAAGTTTGCTAGATTTAATTTCATCCTATCTCCTGCCTTTCTTTTTCTAAGTTTTGACTCAAACCATACTCAAGGATATATTGTTCCTTATTATAAATATGCCCGTTTTTTTAAAACTTAATCTCTTACCAAAACATTTTCACATAGTATACTTACATTGTAATTAATAAAATCATTGATATTTCAATGTCTTGTTTTAATTTTGAAAGCGAATGTAAGCGGTTACATTTGTGTGAAAAAATTTAGCAACTATCTTTACAGGGCTAATTTTATTTAATGAAAATATTTTTTTATTAGTTATGAAATTTAATATTTTATATAATTGACCCTGTTAACGTTTGCTGTTAATAATTATATGTTATAATCTAAAAATAGTCAACCATTGTTAAAAATATATCTTTAATGCAAACTTTCTACTTACTTCTAATGAAATTTTCATTATAATATCAGATAAATCTTCTTTTCAAAATTATCATAAAAAAACCACCCACATAGTGGATGGTTAAATTATTATCTTTTTTTTCTATTTTTTCTTTTAGCAGCGTCGTTTTTCTTTTTCTTTATAACGCTTGGTTTTTCGTAGTGTTCTCTTCTTCTGTATTCAGAAAGTACACCGGATCTTGCGCATTGTCTTTTGAATCTCTTAATCGCGCTGTCGATTGATTCGTTTTCTCCAACTCTGATTTCTGTCATCTCTATCCCCCCTCTCGTATATGCACGGTCTAGACTTAAATCAGCCTGGTGGCCATTGAAGGCTTCTGTCACCAAGTACATGGAAATGTATGTGAGGCACAGTTTGTCCTCCATTTTCTCCAATATTGTTGACTACTCTATAGCCAGAATCAGCTATGCCCTTTTCACGAGCAATTTTTCTGATTGCTAAAAATATCTTGCCTATCAAATTACTATCAGACTCATCGAGTGTCTCTAGACTTTGGATGTGCTTTTTTGGTATAACAAGAAAATGGATAGGTGCTTGTGGATCTAAATCGTCAAACGCAATTAACTCTTCATCTTCGTAGATTATCTTAGAAGGAATTTCTCCATCTACAATCTTACAAAATACACAATCCATACTTCACCCCCATTAATATATATGTTACCACAATTATTTTTAAGAGTAAAGTTTTTATTAACTTATTTCTCCAATTAATTCATCATTTTCAATGCCAGTTATTTTTACATCGTAGATTTCGTTTGATGGGAGGAGTGGATTTTCTACATTGACCCTTAGATAATTTGTAGAATAGCCTGATTTGAATCCTTCGATATCAGATTTATCTTCAAATAAGACTGATAGTGTCTTTCCTATTTGTTTTTCTAAGAATTCATTTCTATTTTTATCTTCTATAGCTTCCAAATCCTTAAGGCGTTCTTTTTTGATAATGCCATTTACTTGTTCTTTCATCTTTGCTGCCTTTGTCCCATCTCTTTTTGAATATTTAAAAAGGTGAGTTTTTGCAAATTTAATATCATCTACAAAGTCCATTGTTTCCTTGTGATTTTCCTCAGTTTCTCCTGGAAAACCTACAATTATATCTGTAGTAAGCCCTGCATTTGGGAAAACTTCTCTTATTAGGCCGGTTTTTTCCTTAAATATTTTTGTATCATATTTTCTATTCATTGCCTTAAGAACAACATCTGAACCCGATTGTAAGGATAAGTGAAAATGGTCACAGGCTTTTCCTGTAGCTTTCATTCTCTCTAAAAATTCTTTTGTTATGTGCCTTGGTTCCATTGAAGAAAGACGTATTCTCTCTATACCATCAACACTTGCTACATTTTCTATAACATCTATTAGGGAAGATCCGTCGTCAAAGTCTTTTCCATAGCTTGCTACGTGAATTCCTGTTAGGACTATTTCCTTAAAGCCGTTTTGAGCAAGTCTTTGACTTTCTTTTACAATTGAATCCATAGGTCGGCTTACAACATTACCTCTAGCGTAAGGAATTAGGCAGTATGAACAATACATATTGCAACCGTCTTGGATTTTCATATAAGCTCTTGTCATTTCAGTTTGGTTTGAAATTTGTAGATCTTCAAAGGTTTTTTCTTCAGATACCGAAATTATTTGGTCAATTGCTTCCTTATTTTGGAGCATATCTTCGCAAAGGTCCACTACCTCTTCCTTATTTCTAGAGCCCAGAATTATATCTACGCCTTCAATTTTTGCTACATCTTCTGGCTTTACCTGTGAATAGCAACCCATTACTGCAATTATTGCATCTGGGTTATCTTTCCTAGCTCTTGAAATCATCTGACGACTTTTCCTATCAGACATATTTGTGACTGTGCATGTATTTATTACATAAATATCTGCGTCTTTTTCTTTTCTTTCAAACCCCCTTGCTTCAAAAATTTCCTCTATAGCTTCAGACTCATATTGGTTGACCTTGCAGCCTAGGGTTTGGATATTAAATGTGTTTTTCATTCAAAAAAGTCCTTTACCTTGTCAAAAAATGATTTTTCTTCTTTTATTTCGTTTCCACTTGCTTCTGCAAAGGTCTTAAGGGCTTGCTTTTGCTCTTTGTTTAGCTTTGTTGGTGTTATTATTTTGACATAGAAATAGAGATTTCCAATCCTACCTGTGCGAGAATCTTCTATACCTTCCCTTTTTAGGGTAAATTTTGTACCTGTTTGTGTCCCAGCTGGTATATCAAATTCTACAGATTTTCTAAGTGTTGCTACATCTATTTTTCCACCTAGGGTTGCTGTTGCAAAGCTTATTGGCATTTCATAGTAGATATCAAGTCCATCCCTTTTGAAAATTTCGTGGTCTTCTACCCTTAATATTACATATAAATCACCAAAGGGACCACCATTTTCTCCGATATGGCCCTTGCCAGATAATCTAATTACATTTTGATCTTCCACACCTGATGGTATATCAAATTTAATTTTTTCTGACTTAAACTCTTTGCCAGTGCCCTCACAATTCTTACATGGCTTTTCTATAACTTCACCTGTACCATGGCATTTATTGCAGGTTACTGTTCGGCTCATTGTTCCAAAAGGTGTTCTTGATACTTCATTTACTACACCTTGTCCATGACAATCCGGGCAGGTGTGGCTTTCTGATCCTTCTTCAGCTTTAGAACCGTGGCAGACATGGCATTCTACTTCTCTTCTTACTTGGATTTCCTTACTTGTACCGAAGGCTGCCTCTTGGAAAGTAAGGTTTACAATCTGCTGGATGTCAGCGCCCTTTACAGGTCTTTTGGCATTTGCCTGATAGCCTTGGTTAAATATATCTCCAAATAAATCACCAAAAATATCACCAAATCCAGAAAATCCTCCATTAAAGCCAGCTCCTCCATTTTCGAAGGCAGCTGAGCCATAGGTATCGTATTGTTTTTTCTTTTTAGGATCTGAAAGGATTTCGTAAGCTAAAGTTGCTTCTTTAAAATTATGTTCGGCTTCCTTGTCATCTGGGTTTAGGTCTGGATGATATTTTTTAGCAAGTTTTCTATATTCTCTCTTTATTTCATCAGCACTGGCACTTCTATCAAGGCCAAGAACTTCATATGGGTCTCTCATATATCCTCCAATCACTAAAAAAAGCTATTTCACTAGGAAATAGCTCCTTTTATCAATTGTTTTTATTATACTATCTACTTCTAATCTTTCAAAAGATTATTCTTCATCTTCGTCGATTACTTCGTAGTCAGCATCTACTACATCTTCGTCAGCTGAGCCGTTTGCTTCCCCGCTTGCTTCATTTGCTTGATAAATTTTTTCGCTTACTTTGTAGATTTCATTTGTTAACTCTTCTGATAGAGATTTTATTTTATCGATATCATTTGCACCTATTGCATCTTCTAGTTCTTTTGCCTTAGCTTCGATATTTTCTTTATCAGATCCTTCAAGTTTTGCATCTTCTACAGTTTTTCTAGCTTGGTATACTAGGTTTTCTGCGTTGTTTTTAGCATCTATATCTTCTTTTTTCTTCTTGTCTTCTTCAGCAAATTGTTCAGCTTCTTTTACTTTTCTATCGATTTCTTCTTCAGTTAGGTTAGATGAAGATGTGATTGTAATCTTTTGCTCTTTACCAGAACCTTGGTCTTTTGCAGTTACATTTACAATACCGTTGGCATCAATGTCAAAGGTTACTTCGATTTGTGGAACACCACGTCTTGCTGCTGGTATACCTGTAAGTTGGAATCTACCAAGTGTTGTATTATCTGCTGCCATTTCACGTTCACCTTGAACTACGTGGATGTCTACTTCTGTTTGTCCATCTGCTGCAGTTGTAAAGATTTGTGATTTCTTTGTTGGTATAGTTGTATTTCTTTCTATAAGCTTTGTAGCAACTCCACCAAGGGTTTCAATACCTAATGATAAAGGTGTTACGTCAAGAAGTAATAGGTCCTTTACTTCACCTGTTAGGACTCCACCTTGGATAGCTGCACCGATTGCAACTGATTCATCTGGGTTTATGTCTTTTTGTGGGTCTTTACCGATAATTTTCTTAACTAGCTCTTGAACAGCTGGCACTCTTGTAGAACCACCAACTAGAAGGACTTTGTCAATGTCAGATGCTGATAGTCCTGCATCATGAAGAGCGTCTTCTACTGGTTTTCTTGTCTTTTCTACTAAGTCGTGTGTTAGTTCGTCAAATTTAGCTCTTGATAGGTTAATATCTAAGTGGACTGGTTGGCCATCTACAGCTGTGATAAATGGTAGGTTTACATTTGTAGTAAGTGTTGAAGATAATTCTTTCTTAGCTTTTTCTGCTGCATCTTTTAATCTTTGCATAGCTGTTAGATCTTTTGTTAGGTCAACCCCAGATTCTTTTTTAAATTCAGCTGCAAGATATTCTACAACAGCATTATCAAAGTCATCTCCACCTAGCTTGTTGTTTCCTCTTGTAGATAGTACTTCAAATACTCCGTCACCTACTTCTAGGATTGAAACGTCGAATGTACCACCACCAAGGTCGTAAACCATAATCTTAGATTGGTCAGTTTCCTTATCCATACCATAAGATAGGGCTGCTGCTGTTGGTTCGTTAATGATTCTGTCAACTTTTAGGCCTGCGATTTGTCCAGCATCTTTTGTAGCTTGTCTTTGAGCATCTGTAAAGTAAGCAGGTACTGTAATTACAGCGTTTGTAACTGTATCATTTAAATAGCTTTCCGCATCTGCCTTTAGCTTTTGAAGAATCATTGCAGAAATTTCTTCTGGTGTATATTGTTTGCCATCAATTTCTTCACTCTTCCAATCGTGACCCATCTCTCTTTTTACAGAAGCAATTGTTCTATGTGGGTTTGTGATTGCTTGTCTTTTTGCAGTTTCACCTACAAGTCTTTCGCCATCTTTTGAGAAAGCTACCACTGATGGTGTTGTTCTATTACCTTCGCTGTTTGGAATAATTGTTGCAGTACCACCTTCCATAACAGCTACTGCTGAGTTTGTTGTTCCTAAGTCAATTCCTATAATTTTAGCCATATAATTTTCCTCCTACTTGCTTACCTTAACCATAGCTGGTCTAAGGATTCTTCCGTTTAGTTTGTATCCCTTTTGGAATGTTTCTATAATATAATCTTCTTCTACAGTTTCACTTTCTTCAGTCATAACTGCATGGTGAAGATTGTGATCAAATTTCTCTCCATCTGATGCAATTTCTTCTAGGCCTTCATTTTTAAGGATTTTAATAAGTTCATCCCTTGTCATAATGACTCCCTTTACAAATGGGTCTTCATTATCTTTATCCTTAAGGGCCCTATCGAAATTATCAAGGACTGGGAGTAGTTTTTCTACCAAAGAGCTTGAAGCAAACTTCTTAAAATCAGCCTTAGCCTTTTCTTCTCTTTGCTTATAATTTGCAAAATCTGCCATAAGTCTCTGGTATTTTTCTATATATTCATTATCGTTTGCTGATATTTCTTCGTTTTCGTCTTCAACAATTTCAGCATCGATTACTTCTTCATCAGAATCTTCTATATCTTCAATTTCTTCATTTTCTTCTATGTTTTCATCTTTTTTGATATCGTCTGCCAAATCATTCACCTTCCTCTTAATTATTTAGTAAATCTGATACTAGTTTAATACTCTCTATAACTTCCTTATAATTTATCCTAGTAAGACCTACAACACCTATCTTGCCGATAGTATTCTCGTCTACCTTAAAATAAGAAGTTATTATGGTATTTTCTTTTAACTGGTCGATTTCATTTTCTTCTCCGATAGTGACGACAAGGCTCTTATCATTATTATCTGTTAGAAAATCTGTAATAATATCTGGACTCTCAAAGAGATTGATAAATTCTTTAGCCTTGACTATATCATCAAATTCTTTGAACCTGAATATATTACCCAAACCTTCTATCCTTACCTCTTGGTTAGAATCCTTCATAGACTCATTTTTCATCTTAGTTTGGATTATATCTAGTAAATACTTATAATTTAGACTAAGCTTTTCTTCTATTTTGATAATCTTATCAGACAAATGGTAGATACTTGATCCTATAAGTTCTTTCTGTAATAGATTATTTAGAAAATCAAGGTCATCTTTTTCTATCCTATAATTTATATAGATAAGGTCATTTACAATCAAACCATTGTCATATACCACAATTAAAAGAAGGGTATAATCATTTACCTTCATCATTTCAATATTGGCTATGGACTTAATTTGATTTTTATAAGTAACCGACACTGCCGTTAAATTTGTAATGCCAGCCAAAATTTTTGTGGCTGAATTTACAATATCAGTGGCATTGTGGTATCTCTTATCTAATGATTTTTTAAGATTAGCAAAGTTTGGACTTGCTTTTTCGTCGATTAAGTTATTTTCAATCAAATAATCAACAAAGAACCTATAGCCCTTGTCTGATGGGAGCCTACCGCTTGAAGTGTGGGCTTTTTTTAAGAGTCCTCTCTTCTCAAGGTCAGTCATGTCATTTCTAATAGTGGCAGCCGATACATCAAAAGAATAATCATCCGCCA
>CAMEGY010000051.1 GCA_945916625.1 uncultured Anaerococcus sp. | reverse complement strand
TAAACAATTGATTTTACCCTAATCTTATCAGAATTTAAGCCTGAGTTGTTAGCAGCATCTTGGTCAAGACCAACCGCTCTCATGTTTTGCCCAAGCTTGGTCTTTTTAAAATATGTGATAAAGACGCACAAGAGACCAATGATAAAAATTGTTAAAGCTGGGATATCAAATTTAATTTGATCATGGCCAAGCGGGATTTGAATCCTATATTTTAGGGCATTGTCTAGGGCACCTGCAGTTGTAAGTGTAATTGAGTTTTTAATTCCAACTCCAGATGAAAGAAGCATTGACTTATCTCTAATTGGGATAACCGGTCCTGTTAAGAACATGATTACAAGCATATAAACACCTAGCATAAAAAAGGAAAGCATCATTGATGTAATCATTTCACGGCCCTTTGCCCTGTTTAGGACATTTCCTGAAAAAATTCCAAGGATAATTGCTATTGGAAGGGCAATCACAGCTGCAACAAGGATGCCAAGCAGGCCTTTAAAGCCTAAATCTTGGGAGAATATCAGGCCCACCTGAGCAGCCATGGCCCCTAGAGGGATACCAAAGTTTATACCCATACCAGCAATGATTGGTATAATTAAGCTTAAAACTAGGAAGGTATTGCGGACAAGCCTGTTTGCAAGCTCACTTGTAATAAATCCTATTTGGGCACCGCTTAGAATGTAGCCAATTAAGCAAATTACCATAAACATTATTGGTACAAGGTGTCTAGTTGAAAATTTATTTTTAATCATTGTCGATCCTCCTTGTGAGGGCATAAACTATCATTCCATTTGTGATAATCAGCCTCATAACTTCGGATATATCTATTGCTAAAAGTCCATTTATAACTGTAGGTGTGAGAGTAATTACACCTTGAAATAAGAGGGTGCCGATTATAACATGGCTAATTTTTGCCTTATTTAGGGTTGCCCCACCGATTAGAATTGACGCTACAGTCTGAAAAGTAAAGGACTTTGGCGCCTGGTAGAGCTGGATAAAGCCGTAGGATTGTTGGTAGACAACTATGCCTACAGCGGCTATAGCTGTTGAAAGGATAATGGCCTTTAGCCTTACCTTTTTGATATCAATACCGCTTGCCTTTGCGTATTCATAGTTAGAACCTACTACAGACATTGCTGTGCCTGTCTTTGTCCTAAATAGTCCCCAAACAAGGAGGCCCATGAGGGCGAAAAATAGGAGCATACCGATCGGAAGCCTCACTCCAAAAAGGTCAAAGGCCAAGAAGTCTGAAAGTAAGCCCACAGATTTGACTCCCCCTGAAGCATTTTCAACATTTTTCATCCAATAATCTCCAACTGGGATTTGCTGACGAAGGCCAGTTCCACCATAGGATAGGACAGAAACTGGGTTTTTAAACGGCAAAAATACATAGGCTATACACATAAAGGCTGTGAAAGAAAAGCCAATATAGGTTGAAATAAGCATCTCATCGCCAATAATTTTGTTAAGTAAAAGTCCATATATAAGACCAAAAACTACACCGATTAATGCACCGATTGCCATGGCTAAAAAGATTCCGGCAAAGCCTCCAATATTAAATTCTAGGGAAATGACTGCCCCTAAAATTCCCGCTACTATTCCAATTGGTATACCGAAGTTAAGGCCACAGCCTGCTTCGATCATTGGTATTAGGGATAAAACTAGGATTGCAAACATACCAAACCTTGCAATTACGTTTTCTAAAGAGCTTTTTATGCTGATTCCTGCGGCAGGAGCTGCTATAAATAAGCTTAGCAAAAATAGGCCTATTATGAATCTAGCTATACCTACTTTTGAAATAAATTCTTTGATTTTATTCATTTACTAGCTCCTCTCCACTCATCAAGAGACCAAAATCTTCAGCACTGGCACTAGGATCTAGGACGCCAACGATTTTGCCTTCGCAGACAACGCCAATCCTATCACAGACTGCTTGAAGTTCCTCAAGTTCTGAGGAAATCATAACTATTGTCGTATTATTTTCTCTGTTGGCTTCTTTTAGGGAGTCGAGGACAAGCCTTTTTGCTCCAATGTCAATTCCCCTAGTCGGCTCAGATACAAATAACAAGTCAGGTTCCATGGTAAAGGCCTTGGCCAGGCAAACTTTTTGCTGGTTACCTCCAGATAGCCTTCCCACAAGTTCATCAGGCCCCTGGGTTTTAATTGCAAGACTTTCTATATATTTATTGGCATTTTCTACAATTGCTTCATCGTCCCTAAATTTGAAAGTAAAAATCTTCTTTATAAAATTATCAAAAACTTCCATGGCATTAAAGGCAATATTTAGGGCAATATCTTCCCCTAGAAGAAGGCCAACTCCACGCCTATCCTCGGATACAAAGGCGATTTTTTTCTTTAAAATCGAGCTGGTATCAGAAAGCTTAAGCTCTTCTCCATTAAAAATGGCCCTGCCCTTTACTGGATATGTTCCCAAAATTCCATTCGCGATTCCGAGTTTGCCTTGGCCGGCAAGACCTGCAAGACCAAAGATTTCCCCACGTCTTACCTTGAAATTGGCATCGTAGACCATTTCTCCTGGCATTTCTACATAGAGATTTTGGGCCTCAAAAATTACATCATCTTGGTTAATTTCCCTTTTATCATCATCTACGTAAGCCTGTCTATTTGATTTTCCCATCATCCAGCCCGCGATTTGCTTGATATTAAGGCCAGCAGCTGGTCTCTCTTCAACTATTTCTCCATCTCTAAGGACGATTACCTTGTGGCAAAGATCTAGAATTTCCCTTAGCCTATGGGAGATGAAAATAATTGCAATACCTTTGGCAGCAAGTCTTTTGAGGGAAGAAATTAGGATGTCCGCTTCACTTTCAGTCAAAACGGCTGTTGGCTCGTCCATTATCAAAAGTTTGATATTTTCTCTTTTAATTTCTCTTGCGATTTCTATAAATTGTTTGTGGCCAACAGGTAGTTCGCTTACATATTCACTTGGGTTTAGGTCTACCCCCAATTTATCAAGAGTTTCTTCTGTATCTTCGATATTGACCTTAGTATCTATCAATTCATAGGATTTTCCAAAGACAGCTGACATGGGAGTTTTTTTGGTGTTTTCCATATTCAAAGTCACATTTTCAGCCACAGTAAAACCTGGTATAAGGGAAAATTCCTGGTGGACCATGCCTATACCCGCCTTTAGGGCGTCAGTTGGTTTTTTGAAGTCGATTTTTTCCCCATCTAGGATTATCTCTCCCTCATAGCCTCCAGTATCTTTTATAAATTCCATACCAAAGATAATATTCATGAGTGTTGACTTTCCGGCCCCGTTTTCTCCAACAAGGCCCACAACTTCTCCCTCATCAATAGTAAAATTTACATTTTTTAATACATTATTTTGACCAAAGCTTTTGCTTAGGCCTCTTATCTCCATTAACATGTCTAACTCACTTATCTTTTACTTAGCAAAGCCTAAGAAGTGGCAAATATTCCACCCCTTAGGCCAAAAATCTATTCGAATTTTCCTTCGGATTCTTTTTGCTTTTCAACCATATCTTCAACGTTTACATTGATCTTTCTGTATTTTTCGTCAACTTTTTCTTCTGTCATGCCTAGGTAGCCTTTACCAAATACGTAAGTATCTTGGGCAACTAGGGCGTAATTAGGAAGTTCCTCTCCGTTTTCCATGTTGATCATGTTTGATACAGCCCAGCTTGCACCATCGGTTTTAGCTTCGAAAGCCTTTTTGATGTCATCTAGGTTTGTAATATCAGCATTGCCGTTTAATACGTCTATAACTAGGTCAACTGCTGCTACTGTACTGGTATATCCTAGCGAATATGCCCATGTACCCATTCTGCCTTCGCCACCTTTTTCTACAACCACTTCTTCAACTCTCTTAAGGATTGCTGGCCAGTCGCCTGCTATATCATCAAGACCTATAGAGAACGCTGATGGGTAACCCATGATTGGACTTGGAAGGTCTGGTTCAACGAAGATTGCTCCGCCTGCTGCAACCCCTCTTAGGAGTGGTTCTGTAAGGGCGTCGTTGGTTGTGAAAAATGCTGTATCTTTGCCATATTTTTCAATCCATGGTCCTATATTTTCAGCTAGGTATTGTTGGGCACCTGGTACACCGATATCTGTTGTTGGGTCTGGTGCATTTAGGGAAATAAATTCCAAACCTAAGTCTTTACAAGCTTCTTCCATGATAGCACGTCTAATGGCAAGAGTTTCTATTGCCATGTGCCTTGGGAAGGTGATGTGGGCAAATTTACTAGCGCCCATTTTCTTAGCTGCTAGAACCATTCTGTAGCCTCTTGAAATATTATCAGCATCTACAACTAAATCTGATACCTTTGAAGTCATTAGGATATCTTCTTGAGGTGTAAGGTTAACCAAGAGGATATCTGGTCTAGATTTTCTTATTTCTGTAAAGGCTGCAGTTGTACCTGGAACTGATTGGTTAACAATAATTGCCTTCATAAGAGGATCGTCAGCCATTGCCTTAATCTTAGAAATAGTTGTCTCCATCTCTGCCTCAAATTGATCAGGGTATGTATCGTGAGCTATAACTCCACCTTCTGAAGCCTTGCCATATTTTTCTATAGCAGCTTCTGCTCCACGAAACTCATCCTCACCTTGAGAGACGGTTCCAGTTATTATACCTATATGGTAGTCTTCGCCTTCTTTAAGCTGTTCAAATTGAGCTTTATTATTTACAGCTACTTCGCCAGCTTCCTTATCGTCACTAGCATTTCCCTCAGAAGATATCTCTTGAGCAGGACTTTCTTCTGCATTATCGTCTACTTTTTGACATCCAACTAAGCCTATAAATACAAATATTAGTAATAACAAGGATGTCATTTTCTTCATCATCGATTTCATTTGTTACTCCTTTATCTTATTATAGTGCTAATTATATACTCGCTTTACCGCATTGTCAAATATATTTGTTAAAATGTTTTGACTTAAATTTTTATAAGTATTGAAATTTATAACTTGTTATCATTTTCCCAATGATGAATTTTTTTAACTTATTAAGGATATTCAAAAAATTTTTAAAAAAATCCTCAAAGCCATTTTAACTAGGCTTTAAGGATTTTCTTAATTTAAAATCTATATAATTTACGAAAATCGCTACAAGGACACCTATCAAGGTATCCAAAGTTCTGTTTAATGCTAAAGGCAAAGGCAGACCAGCTGGGTCATTTGCATGGTTGATAGTTATAGACAAGAAAACTATGGCTGCAATTGAAACAGCATCTTTAAGATTTAAGCTTGCCATAATCCAAATTATTATGGTTGCCACAAAAGTTATTATAAGATAGTCAACCATAAGTGAAATTGATCCTTCAGGTACGGCTATAAGATAAATTAGACCTACAAAACCACCGAAAATAGTCCCGATAACCCTATTTATCCCCTTAGATAAGGTTTGGTTTACATTAGGCTGCATACAAATAACAGCAGCGATTGCTGCATAAAAGGCTAGGCCATTTCCTGGCCTTAGTTCTGATATAATAAGAGAGATTATTACGGCAAGGCCAGTTTTAATAATCCTTAGTCCAGGTTTTTTTAGCATAAAATTCCCCTTAGATAATCGTAGAAACTCTCTTCATTGACCTTGTTTACAAGATAGGCCTTTTGCCTATTTGAAGCTTGGTCCAAAGTTTTCTCGTCAAAATTTATCCTAAGACCTGCCTCTTCAAAGATAAAGGCTTCTGGACTTTGGGATAGGTAGAGAAGAAGGGCACCTGTGAGAGGCTCTTCATCATAGGATTTTAGAAGTTTTGCCATTTGTGGATGGTTTTCTATAATATTTTTCAAATCATTTTTATCTAGGATAAAGTCATTGGCAAACTTTTCCTCAATTATAAATAATTCTATGCCTGAGTTTAAAATCAAATCCAAATCAGCTAGGTCTTCTTTTGATAGGGACTTTAGACTAGGAATCGATAAGAATATGTGGTCTATATAGTCTACGAAGTCTTCAAATTCACGGTAGGCCTTGGCTACATTTGATAGGTCATCTGTCGCTATTATATCAAGCCTACCACAGTCTGATGCCAAATCGTACAAGTTTTCATAAGCATCCATATCTTCTAGGTAGTCTTTACGAGGGGCAAAGATTTCCTCATCGTGTTTTGATTTTCTATCGTCATAGTTTTTTGCAACACTTAAATATAAGTCTTCGCTATTTACAAGTCCAAGTATGTTTTCTCCCGCAGAAGCACTTGACATATAGGATTTATTTGCTGAAAATCCTACGATTTCAAAATCAAAGGAATCGAGAGCCATTTTTATAAAAAGTCCATCAGCCGGACTAAAATTTGTATCTATATAAATAAAGGGTTTTTGATATTCCATTTTTTATCCTTTCTGATAACTTTACTATACTAAAAAACCCAGCTTTTTAAAGCTGAGTTTTTATTTTATACATCCATAAAGCCCTTTGTATATTTTTTGATACAGGCTCTTATAATAAGGATTGTGATTACTAATACAAGGGCAAAAGCAACTCCTGCTCCTAGGAATATGTTGTCAGTGTATTCTGTTATGGCAAAGACAATTACACCAAGTATAGCCATAATAAGCATAGATCCTAGATAAAGTCCTACAGCCTTAAGCCCGCCACCTTGCTGGATTTCTTGAGGTTTCTTCCAAGTGGTATTTATCATAAAAGTTCCAAAGTAAAGGCTAAGCATTGTTGCAAAGGCTGCTGATATAGATAGGCCCACAAAAATTACAAGGCCTGCAAGGATATTCAGTTTAAATATAACCATATAGGCTATTGCAATTACAATATTAACAATTAGGACTACCAGGTAAGATGATAAAAACCTTGCTCTCATGTGAGTTTTAGGGTCAATTGGCATGGTCTGGAAATGATAGAAACTTCTTCCTTCTCTAGATAGGGAAGTATTTGCAATACCTCCATTAATCCAGATGAAAATCCCAAGTGCTAGGGATACTAAAAATACTGTTAGCAGAAATTCTGGGCTAGAAAAATCAATCCCCACTTCTTTCATGATGACCTTACCTTGACCAAAGCCCATTACTATTAAGATAAGGGCCATACTTATAGGACTTGCCAAAAATATTATATTTGA
>CAMEGY010000050.1 GCA_945916625.1 uncultured Anaerococcus sp. | reverse complement strand
CTGCAAGTAAACGATGAAAGTATTAGGGCTTATCCCGTGAGGTCTCACTAGCGAAGAAGTAGTAACAACGAATAGTGAGAAGTCAGCAGAAGTCATAGTAGGTGGAAACACCGAAGGACCGAACAATTTAAAAGCACAAGCAAAATGTATGTAGCATAACAAATCTGACAGAGAAAGTAGAAAAAACGTAAATGAAATCAAAATCTCACACCTAAGAAAAAAGTTATGCAAGCGGAAAGGAGCAAGTGCACACATGGAAGATAAAATAATAAACCAAATCCTAAACCCAGAAAACATGCACCAAGCCAAAGTAAAAGTTATCTCCAACAAAGGAGCAGCGGAACAGACGGAATAAGTGTAAAAGAAATAGATGAATACATCAAAGCTAACTGGGCAAGGATAAGACAAGAAATTATCGAAAGACGCTACAAACCACAACCAGTACTCCGAGTAGAAATCCCAAAACCAAACGGAGGAAAAAGAAAACTCGGAATACCAACAGTAATGGACAGAATAATCCAACAAGCAATTGTACAAGTATTAACACCAATAATCGATGAAAGATTTTCTGAAACGAGCTATGGCTTCAGACCAGGAAGAAACTGTCAAATGGCAATAACCAAAAGCCTAGAATACTTAAATGATGGATTCGAATGGGTAGTAGACATAGACCTAGAAAAATTCTTCGACAAAGTGCCACAAGATAAACTAATGAGCATAGTCCATGAACATATCAAAGCACCAGATACAGAATCACTAATCAGAAAATACTTAAAAGCGGGAATAATGAACAAAGGCATATACGAAAAAAGTGAAATAGGAACCCCACAAGGAGGAAACCTATCGCCACTACTAAGCAACATCATGCTAGACAAACTAGACAAAGAACTAGAAGCAAGAAAACTTAGGTATACAAGATATGCAGACGATTGTTTAATATTTGTAAAAAGTAAAGCAGCAGCCACAAGAGTAATGCACTCAATAAAAAGATTCATAGAAAATAAACTTGGCTTAAAAGTAAATGCAGAGAAAAGCAAAATAACAAAACCAAGCGGAATAAAGTATCTTGGATTTGGCTACTGGAAAGACAATAAAGCAAATCAATGGAAAGCACGAGTCCATGAAACATCATTTAAAAGATTCAAAGATAAAATAAAGAAACTAACCACAAGAAAATGGTCAGTATCCTTAGAATACAGAATCAAAAAGCTAAATGAAGTAACAAGAGGCTGGATAAACTACTTTAAAATAGCAAGCATGAAAAGTAAACTAAAAAGTTTCAGCGAGCACTTAAGAACCAGACTCAGAATAATATGCTGGAAAATGTGGAAAGTACAAAAGAAAAGACAATGGGCGTTAAGAAAAATGGGAATAGTAAAAGAGCTAGCAAGATTAACATCCTATTGTGGAAACAGATACTACTTTGTAGCAACAAAAACCTGCTTAGTAAGAGCAATCACAAAAGAAAGATTAAGTAAAACAGGCTTAATTGACCCTTACGATTACTATATAAGCAGGACATGTGTAAATTAAATTGAACCGCCGTATGCCGAACGGCACGTACGGTGGTGTGAAAGGGGCTAGATCTTAGCCCCTATTCGATTATTAAAACTCTATAACTTGGTAATCTTCCTCTAAATATTTAAGCATTCCAGCATGGCCATTCATATCGTCTAAGAACTTTAGTCCTAAATCCTTATTTATTTCATAAACTCCCAGCATTTTTGAACAAGCTTCGCATACTCCTATGATTGTTTCATTTTCGATTAGCTTTTTATAAAGTGGATTTTTTTCTTCTTCTAGTATGGAAGGTAGTTTTACTGATTGTCCTTCAAAGATTATTTTGGCCTCTCCGCCATTTTCTATGATTTGATTTGCGTTCATTAGAGCGTGCATGGCACACATTTTTTCTCCCTGCATAAGGTAAAATAGTACTTTTTTCATATGTAACCTCTCAATTTCTTTTTAAAAAAGGGGCATTTTGCCCCCTTTATTATACTTCTTCTGTCTCAGCTTCTTCGATTGATTCGATGTTTGCTTGTATTTGTGCGTCTTCTAATTCCTTGGTTTCGTAGTCTATTTCTACATCGTTGTAGTATTTTAGACCAGTACCTGCTGGGATTAGCTTACCGATTATGATATTTTCCTTTAGACCTCTTAGGTCATCAACTTTGCCCTTAATTGATGCATCTGTAAGGACTCTGGTTGTTTCTTGGAAGGATGCTGCTGATAGCCAGCTGTCTGTTGCAAGAGATGCCTTAGTGATTCCAAGGAGCTCTTGTTCGTAGACTGCAGGTTTCTTGCCAGATTCTTTCATCTTATCATTTACTAGGTCGACATCACGTCTATCTTGTAAGCTTTCTGGTAAGAATTCTGTATCGCCTGAGTCTAGGATTTTGACTTTCTTAAGCATTTGGCGGGCAATTACTTCAATGTGTCTATCGTCGATTTCAACACCTTGTTGCCTATATACTTTTTGGACTTCCTTGGTGATGTAATCTTGAACTCCAACCTTACCTAGTACGTCAAGTACGTCATGTGGATCTAGTGAACCTTCTGTAAGTTGTGCACCGATTTCTACTTCTTCGCCGTCTTTTACAAGGATTCTTGAACCGAATGGGATGTTATATTTCTTGCTTGTACCGTCAGCTCCTGTGATTTCTACGTCTGTTTTCTTATCGTTTTGGATAAGCGAAACTGTTCCGGAGTTGGCTGCGATAAAGGCAAGTCCCTTTGGTTTACGAGCTTCAAAAAGCTCCTCAACCCTTGGAAGACCTTGGGTAATTCCTACGCCTGCGATACCACCGGAGTGGAAGGTTCTCATGGTTAGCTGGGTACCTGGCTCACCGATTGATTGGGCTGCGATGATACCTACTGCTTCTCCCATGTTGACGTGTTTGCTTGTTGCAAGGTTTCTACCGTAGCATTTAGCACATACACCTTGTTTTGCCTTACATTCTAAAACTGATCTTAGTTTTACTTCCTTGATACCAGTTTCTACAATCTTTTCAGCAAGATCTTCATCTATTACTTCGTCTTTATGAACAATAATCTCACCTGATTCGTCTTTGATATCTTCAAAAGATGTACGGCCGATAATTCTTGTTCTTAAATCTTCTATTAGTTCGTTTCCGTCCTTAAATTCGTGGGCAAGAACATAACCATCTGTATGGCAATCATCTTCTGTAACTATTACGTCTTGGGAAATGTCTACCATCCTACGAGTTAGGTAACCTGAGTCGGCAGTTCTTAGGGCTGTATCTGTTAGACCCTTACGAGAACCATGGGTTGAGATAAAGTATTCTTGTACAGAAAGACCTTCTCTAAAGTTGGCCTTGATTGGAATTTCGATAATCTTACCATCGGCCTGACTCATAAGTCCACGCATACCGCCTAGCTGTCTAATCTGGTTTGTGGAACCACGGGCACCAGAGTCCGCAAAGATCTTGATGTTGTTATCATCGTTAAGGTCTGTTAGTAGGGCATCTGTTACCTTGTTTGTAGTTTCTTGCCAGATTTCGATTACTTTTTCGTATCTTTCTTGGTCAGTAATTAGACCACGTCTATAAAGTTTTTCGTATTTGTCAACTTGGGCATCTGCTTCATCTATTAGGTCCCATTTTTCTGCTGGAATCTTTACGTCATCCATTGATACAGTAAGACCTGATAGGGTTGAGTACTGATAACCTATATGTTTTACATAGTCAAGTACTTCTGCAGTTTTTATATTACCGTGTTTTCTAAAGCACTTATCGATAATATCTTTTAGGGTGCCTGAGTCAACAAGGGTGTCTATTTCTAATGAATATGGATCTTCTTTTCTATTTACATAGCCTAAATCTTGTGGAATTCCTTCGTTGTAGATAAACCTACCTACAGATGATTTTACGATTTTACCTGGATCCATCTCGTCTTTTTTGATTCTTACACCAATTTTTGTTTGGTATTCAACAATACCAGCTACTAGGGCTTTTTTCATTTCGTTGGTTGATTCGAAAACCATGCCTTCGCCCTTAGCGCCTTCCTTGATTGTAGTTAGGTAGTAGGCACCTAATACCATATCCTGAGAAGGTGTTGTAATTGGCTTACCATCTTTTAGACCAAGGATGTTGTTGGTTGACATCATTAAGAGTCTTGCTTCAATTTGTGCTTCGTTTGATAGTGGAAGGTGGATAGCCATCTGGTCACCGTCAAAGTCTGCGTTGAAGGCGTTACATGCAAGTGGGTGTAGCTTAATAGCCTTACCTTCTACAAGGATTGGCTCAAAAGCTTGGATACCAAGTCTGTGAAGTGTCGGAGCACGGTTTAGTAAAACTGGGTGGTCCTTGATTACTTCTTCTAAAACTTCATATACTCTTGGATCTTTTTTCTCTACCATTTTCTTTGCAGTCTTAAGGTTGTGGGCCATTTCCTTTTCTACTACCTTATTCATGATGAATGGTTTGAAAAGCTCAAGTGCCATCTCTTGTGGCAGACCGCATTGGTTAAACTTAAGGTCTGGTCCGACTACGATTACAGAACGTCCAGAGTAGTCAACCCTCTTACCAAGTAAGTTTTGTCTAAATCTACCTGTTTTACCTTTTAACATATCAGAAAGTGATTTTAATGGTCTATTTGAAGCTCCAGTAACTGGTTTACCTCTTCTACCATTGTCAATCAACGCATCAACAGATTCTTGTAACATTCTTTTTTCGTTTCTTACAATTATATCTGGTGCACCAATTTCTAACAATCTTTTTAATCTGTTATTTCTATTTATAACTCTTCTATATAAATCGTTCAAATCAGATGTAGCAAATCTACCACCTTCTAATTGAACCATTGGTCTAATATCTGGTGGAATAACAGGTAATACACGTAGACACATCCATTCTGGTCTGTTACCAGATTGAATGAATGACTCGATAACTTCAAGTCTTCTGTATATTCTCACTCTTTTTTGACCTGATGCTGTTTCTAATTGTTCAGTTAAATCTTCATGTGTTTTTTTAAGATCTATATCTGCCAATAATTTTTCAATAGCTTCAGCACCCATTTCCGCTTCAAATTCATCACCATATTCGATGTACAATTTGTTATATTCTGTTTCTGTTAAGATTTGTTTATATGCAACTTCGTCGCATGTACCAGGGTCTGTAACAACATAATTTGCAAAATATAATACTTTTTCTAGTGATTTTGGACTCATATCAAGTAATAATCCCATTCTTGATGGTATTCCTTTGAAATACCAAATATGAGAAACTGGTGTAGCTAATTCAATATGTCCCATTCTTTCACGACGTACTTTTGCTTTTGTAACTTCAACGCCACATTTTTCACAAATTACGCCTTTATATCTAATTCTTTTATATTTACCGCAAGCACATTCATAGTCTTTTGTTGGACCAAATATTTTTTGACAAAATAGTCCTTCTCTTTCAGGCTTCAATGTTCTGTAGTTTATAGTTTCAGGTTTTTTAACTTCTCCCCTTGACCATTCTCTCATCATTTCTGGAGATGCTAGGCCAATTTGCATGGATTTAAAACTTGTCATTCAGAAGTACTCCTCTCTGTAACTCTATTTAATAAATGATTGTTCAGGATAATCTTCACTTTCTTTATCTGCCATTCTTTCAACTTGACGATAATCGTCATTTTCTTCTGTATTTTCAGCTAAAATTACTTCTTCACCATTTTCATCTAATAATCTAACATTTAGAGCTAATGATTGTAATTCTTTTGTTAATACCTTGAATGACTCTGGTGTTCCTGGTTCAGGAATATTTTCACCCTTAACTATTGCTTCATATGTTTTTACTCTACCGATAATATCATCAGATTTTACTGTTAACATTTCTTGTAGTGTATGAGCTGCACCGTAAGCTTCAAGCGCCCAAACTTCCATTTCACCGAATCTTTGTCCACCGAATTGTGCTTTACCACCAAGCGGTTGTTGTGTAACAAGTGAATATGGTCCAGTTGATCTTGCGTGAATTTTCTCATCAACTAAGTGGTGAAGTTTCAACATATACATGTATCCTACAGTTACTTTGTTATCAAAAGGTTCGCCTGTTCTACCATCACGAAGTTGAATTTTACCAGTCTTATCTAAGCCGGCTTCTTCAAGTGCTTCTTCAATATCATAGTCCATAGCACCATCAAATACTGGAGTAGCAACATGCCATCCCAATCTTTTAGCTGCCATACCTAAGTGAACTTCAAGAACTTGTCCGATGTTCATACGAGAAGGCACCCCAAGTGGGTTTAATACGATTTGTACTGGTTCACCATTTGGTAAGAATGGCATATCCTCAACTGGTAATATTCTGGAAACAACCCCTTTATTACCGTGACGACCACACATCTTATCCCCAACAGTTATTTTTCTCTTTGTACAAATATATACTCTTATTACTTTATTAATACCTGGTGATAATTCATCTCCAGTATCTCTTGAATATCTCTTAATATCTACAACGACACCAGTTTCACCATGAGGAACTCTTAATGAAGTATCTCTAACTTCTCTTGCTTTCTCTCCGAAAATAGCTCTTAATAATCTTTCTTCAGGAGATAATTCTGTTTCACCTTTTGGAGTAACTTTACCAACTAGAATGTCTCCAGCTTGTACTTCAGCACCGATTCTAATTACACCCTCTTCATCAAGATTTTTTCTCATGTCATCACCAATACTTGGGATGTCTCTTGTGATTTCTTCAGGTCCTAATTTTGTTTCTCTTGCTTCTGCAGTATGTTCCTCAATATGAAGTGAAGTTAAAACATCATCTACAACTAATTTTTCATTTAATAGCATAGCATCTTCATAGTTGTAACCTTCCCATGTCATAAATGCTATCAATATATTTTTACCTAAAGCTAACTCGCCCATTTCTGTTGATGGGCCATCAGAGATAATATCTCCTGCTTTAACCTTATCACCTTGTTTTACTATTGGTCTTTGGTTAATAGTTGTACCTTGGTTAGCTCTCTTAAATTTCAATACTGTATATTCGTCATATTTTCCATTTTCATCTGGAGTATCTTTCTTAATTACAATACGTTCATCACTGACTTTTTCAACTACACCATCATTTTT
>CAMEGY010000049.1 GCA_945916625.1 uncultured Anaerococcus sp. | reverse complement strand
CATGTAATCTCCAAATATTTGTCATAATCTCTCCTTAAATCCCATATAAATTTTCTTTCAAACTTCCTACAATAGACTCTCTCAGACTTTTTGGCTCTATCACTTCTACATAAGGTAGAAATTGCAAAGCCCAGTATTCTATGCCTTTTTCTGGTGCTAGGAAATCTGCAGTATAAAAATCTCCGTCTTTTCTTATCTTTATATCAGTGCCAAATTGATCAATTACATAGTTTAAGATTTCCTCCTTAAAACGAATTTTAATGAATGACGGCTTGCCAAAAAATGCGTGGGTCGCCTTTTCTATTAGCCTATTTAAGTCATCAGTCCTAAATTTATGCCTATTTTCTCCTAGGATTTTTATATCCTTTATAAAGTCAATCCTAAAGGACAAAATATTTGTAAAACCAGGCGTCGTTCCCAAAAGATAGTATTTTTTATTGTCAGCTAGAATCCTATATGCATTTAATTTGTAAGGTCTATCCCTTCTTGGCACAAGTTTCTTATCCGGCCCATAAGTCAGATAGGTAAATTCAATTTGGCGATTTTCCTCAATTGCCTCATTTATCATTTCTATATTTAGGAAAACTTCTTTGTTTGAAGTTCTTTTTGACCTATAAAAATCTGGCTGACTTATGTATTTATCAATTGACCTTTGATGTTTGGACTGAGTTTTTTCAATTTTTCTTAAAAGCTCTGTGCACTGGTCCCTGTCAATATAAGGAAGGGAAAATATTGCATCCATCAAAAGATAGGTTTCGCTTTTATCAAAATCCCTATCTATAATATAATAGCCAAGTCCATTGTCAGCAAAAGTTGAAATATCGATCCCAAAGTCAATTAAATCATTGATTGCACTTGTAACAGTCCTCCTATCAAGATTTACACAATAATATAAAGTAAGTTTTTTTCTTATATCGGACATTGAAAGAATGTGGTCAGTGTCAGATTCTTCACTAAGAATTTCTAGGATATATAAAATATTTAATCTCGAACTTGCCATAGGTCCTCCTAAAAATATTATATCATATTAATGCATTAATTTTATAGTCTAAATAAGAATATATAAGTACTTTAATAAGACTTGACTTTGGCCGTGTGTAGAGAGTTTGTTTGAGATATGAATCTACTTTATCATCTATTGGTGGCAAGGAAATTTCGATTTTAAAACTGATAGCGTCCGTGTATTTTGCGGAATTTTTATAATCAAATCCATGAGAGGCGTAATAGTTGAAAATTTCTTCCCTATTCGATGGATAAATTTTTTCGTAAATATCAATATATAAAACGAATGGGTTAATATAGGTTTTAGAAAGTCCAAAAAGGTATAAAAAATCATCAAAACTTTTTATTTGATTTTTAAAATCATAATTTATAATAAATTCGCTGGCCTTGTTTGGATTGACATTTGTTAGGTCTAATTTTTCATTGATAAAAATTCCAAAAATATATTTTTTAAAATCTTTAATTTGTAGATACTGATAGATATTTTCTTCATAATATAAATCATTTAAAATTTCAAGAAAAAGTATATTAGTAGACTTGTAACTAATTTTTTCTCTCCATTCATTTCTATCCTCTGTAATTATTGTATTTTCCCCAAAGTACTTATAAATATCATTCTCCACTTGCTTTTTATATTTTTTATCTATTCTTATTTCAAAATAAATATCACTTTGAAAAATTAGATTTGGATTAATACCAAATCCGCAAGCCTTAAATCCATCTTTTTGATCAAGATCTATACCATATTTTTTATGGCTTACAAAGCGAACTTCTTTAGTCTTTTCACTATAAAAATGAGCTGGCAAAGGGTTTATAAGACTAAGTCCTGTAAGATAAAAGCTTAAAAAGGGAAAATCATCTAGCAAAATATTTTGGTCAAGATTTCCTTTTAGGTAAGATATAAATTCTATTTCTGAAAGTAAATTGTTTTCTCTAAAATAGGATAATTCCTTATCAATCCTATTATTTATCAAAATATTATCTCCGTATTTGTCATTGGCAATCTTTCTTACATTTGTCTCAAAATCCATATCATCACCTCTTAGTATTATTATAGCAAAGTACCTATACAAAAATTTGTACTAGCAAATCTTTCCATCAAAAAAAGACCTCCTATTTAGAGATCTTTTTCTTGATTTTGTCTTTTACTAATTTTATAAAACCTGTTAGGGCAAGGGTTGCTATTGCTATCATTACTATGGCACCGCCTGGTTTTAGGCCGTAGTAGAATGAGATTGTAATTCCTGACATCATAAATATTACAGAAAATACTAGGGAGAGTATATAGGTTTTTTTGTAGGAATTTGCTATTATTAGGCTTGTTGCAACCGGGATTACCATTAGGGATGTAATCATAAGCGCCCCTACGATTTTGGCTGAGATTGCTATTGTAATGGCTGTTAGGAAGGTGAAAACTGTGTTTACCATTCCTACCCTTACTCCGCCAAGCCTTGCCATTATAGGGTTTATGGATATAAATAGTAAGGCGTTATAATAGTAGATTGAAATTAGGGCTACCATTACAAAGATTACCGATACCATAATCACATCTTGTTGTGAAACTGTTGTGATTGACCCAAATAGGTAGGATTCGAAGCTCTTGCCGCCTGGGGCAAAGTCTGATAGAATTGCCGCAAGTCCTATACCAAAGCTCATGATTATAGCTGTGGCCATATCACCAAATTCTTTGAATTTTTTCCTGATTATTTCTATGGCGAAGGCTGCAAATACACAAAATACAAGACTGGTCCACATTGGGTTTATGGCAAAGATTAGTCCCATGGCAATCCCTGCTAGTGATGAGTGGGATAGGGCGTCTCCTATCATGGAGGTTTTCCTATTTATCATCACAAGGCCTATCATGGGGATAATTATTGCAAGCATTAGGCCTACTAATAAGGACCTTCGCATAAAATCATAGCTTAGCATATGATACCTTCCTTTAGTTTGAATATCTTATCAACATAATCGCCTAGGATGTCCATTTCGTGAGTTATCATAAGGATAGATATGTCGTGATGGAGATTTAAATGGACAAGAAGGTCAAGAAAGTCTTCCTTGGATTTTTGGTCGATTCCTACTGTTGGTTCGTCTAGGATTAGGATGTCTGGGCTGTTTACCATGGCTCTGGCTATCATGACTCTTTGGGCCTGGCCACCGGAAAGTTTGTTGAAGGGTCTGTCAATTAAGTTATTTATTTTTAGGGTGGAAAATATATTTTCAACCTTTACCTTTGACACTTTTTTTATGGTGTTAAAGATTGAAAATTCTTTATAAAGATTAAGTCCAACATACTCCCTACAACTTACAGGAAAGGCTACTTTTACAGAATCATTTAGCTGTGGGACGTAGCCTATTTTGTCAAAGTTTTTGAATTCTTCCATGTCTATGCCAAAAAGCTTTATAGTTCCAGAATCTTTTTTTAGTTCGCCCAAGATTAGCTTGATTAGGGTCGACTTTCCTGACCCGTTTTCTCCGGAGATTACGGCAAAGTCTCCCTTTTCAAGGTTTAGATTTATATCTTTTAATATTAAATTTTCATTATATCCAAATTTCAGGTTTTTTATTTCAATTAGTTTCATATATATATTATGCTAGTGACTTATATATGTTTTCAAGGTTCTCCTTGATTATTTCTTGGAGGGTTACTCCCTTATCAAGTTCTTCTTGGCTTGCAAATTCCATTGTTGATAGTGGAGCAATTTCTGCACCAATTTCGTCTGCTATTGTCTTTGCTGCCTTATCTGATCCACCTTTTTCGAAAAATACGGTCTTGATTTGCTCTGCCTTAGCAAGGTCTGTTACTTCTTTCATTACCTTAGCATCAGGATCTGCAGTTGATGTTAGGCTTGCTAGAGGGATTTGTTCTAGGTCAAAGTCTCTTGCTACATAGCCAAAGGCTTCGTGTGGTACTATGAATTTCTTATTTTCTACTCCAGCAAATTTTTCTGTGTATTCTTCGATTATAGAATCAAATTCTGCAGCAATTTTTTCGTAATTTGCTTCATAGTATTCCTTGTTTGCAGGATCTACTTCTGATAATTTATCAGCTATTACCTTAGCTTGAGCCTTGGCATTTTTTGGTGATAGCCAAGTGTGTGGGTCAAAATCGCCGTGCTGATGGTGGTGGTCATGATCATCAGCTTCTTCTTCGTGGTCGTGATCGGCGTCTTCATGGTCGTGGTCGTGATCATCTTCCTCATCTGTCTTTATAAGATCAAGGCCAGCTGATGTGTCGACCATTTCTATATCTACACTTTCTTCTACAGAGTCTTTCCAATTTTCCATGTCTGCCCCATTCATAAACATTAGGCTTGACTTGCTAAGTTCTGCAATTTCCTTTGCGGATGGCTCAAAATCATGGCTTTCTGTTGTAAGTGAGTTGAAAGAAACGACATCAAACTTATCTCCCGCAATTTGCTTAGTTAAGTTATAAATAGGATAGAATGAAGTATAAATTGTCTTTGTTTCTTGATTTTGATCAGCGTCTTTATTTACTTCTTCTTTTACTTCCGTACTTGTTTTGCTATCTTTGGCCTCATTGCCACAGGCTGTTACTGCCAGGCTTAGGGCTAGTATCATAAATAAATTTTTCTTTTTCATAATATCTCCTTTTGCAAATGATTCGCATTAGGTATTATATGAGCTTTTTTAAATCTGTCAAATAAAGTATAGTGATTTTAAGGAGAAATTTATGAAACTAGAAGATTTACTCAAAAGTAAAAACCTAAGAATTACCAAACAAAGAAGGCTAATCTTAGACTATATAGACAAAGAAGATAAACCAATTTCAGGCCAAGAAATCTACGACGATTTACAAAAAGAAATGGCCATCGACCTATCGACAATCTACAGAAACCTAAATATCCTAGAAGAAAATCACATCCTCCTAAAGACATCAGATATAGATGGGATTTCCTACTATCAGATAAATAATGAGGACCACAAGCACTTTATAAGCTGCAATAATTGTGGCAAAAAATATGTAATAGAATCTTGCCCGGTTCACGAACTTGAAGAAAGGGTCATGGAAGAAACTGGTTTCATTATAAATGGTCACAACTTTGAATTCTATGGCATTTGCCCAGACTGTCAAAAGGAAAATATAAATGCTTAAAAGCTTATTTTTAGTAATTTTATTTGCATTTTCTCTGTCATCTTGCGAAGAAATCTCAAAAGAAAACCAAGGCGAAATAATAAGTGAAGATCAAGTATACGAAAAAGCAAAGTTCCTCTATGCCGCTGATGGAGATACGATTTGGGTAGAAATTAACGGAAATAAAGAGAAAATTAGGTTTGTAGGAGTAAATACTCCAGAACTTGCAAAAGATGACAAGCCCTCTGAATTTATGGCGGAAGAAGCTAAAAATTTTACATCAAATGCCCTAAAGGATAAGAAAATTTACCTAGAAAAAGATGTCACTGACAGGGATAAGTACGGCAGGATGCTAAGATATATTTGGCTAGAAAAGCCAGTAACCAAGCCTACAAAAGTAGACATTGAAGAAAAAACCCTAAATGGAATCTTAGTAAAAGAAGGCTTTGCCTATTCAAACTACTATAAACCAAATATAAAATACCAAAAACATTTGGATAAAATCGAAAAATCTGCCCAAGATAAGGGCCTTGGAATATGGTCTGATACTACAAATCCTATTATAGGTAAGGAAGATGTGGAAGAAACTTACCTTATAAAAGGCAACAAAAGCTCCAAAGTCTACCACCTGCCAGAATGGGATTCATATGAGATGGTCAAAGACAAGAACGCAGTCTATTTTGAAACAGAAAAGGAAGCGAGAGATGGTGGTTTTAGACCTGCGAGGTAGGAATTTATTAAAAGCTTTTAAAATATAGCTCTTTAAATTTTCCGAACTCCTGATATATTTTCATTATCTAATAAATTGCTCCTAGTTTATTATTTTAAATCCAAATACTAAATCTATTTTTAGGTGAATTCCTTTATAAAACACAAAAAGAGCTAAGACCATACTTGTAGTTGATAGCTCTTTTTTTACTCATATATATTTTTTATATGCCCAATATCAATTGAAATGACGATTAGCTCATCATCTCTAATGTCACAAATTACCCTATATGACCCAATTCTATAACGCCATAGCCCTTTGCAGTCTCCCTTTAAAGCTTTGCCAAGCCTTCTGGGATCTTCTAGCTTATCAAGCCTTACCTTCATATCCTTTGCGAGCATTAGTCCAAGATGTTTGTCCATTTTTTTAATTTTTTTCTTAAATCCTTCTGAAACAACTAACCTATAAGTCATTTTCCAATTCCAAAATCAAATCATCTATAGAATAAGTTACAGGATTTTTTTCATAATCTTTCAGAGCCTTAATCCCTGTTTCGTAATCAAGTTCATCTTCAATTTGATTTGCAAGGGCAGATTTAAAAAGTTCGGATAATGATTTACCAGTATGTTTAGAATAAGTTCTAAACAAGTTATTTTCTTCCTCATTTAGTCTAAGTGAGACAACGCTCATAAAAACCTCCCATCTTTGTTTACATTGTACTACATATAGAAAAGTTCAAAATTTAAAAGCCAATATAAAAATAGAAGCATTGAATTATCAAGGCTTCTATATTACTTGGCACGTCCTCAGGGAATCGAACCCTGGTCTTGGGCTTCGGACACCCTTATTTTGCCACTAAACTAAGGACGCTTGATTGTGATATTTGAATAGGTGACTTGATTTAAGAATCTTAGGGGCAAGAATGTGTTGCCTAAACCACTTTCTATATAGATTTGGCTGTCATTAAATTCAAATAATCCCCTATCATATTCTGGGAAATATCCTTCTCCTGGAGCTATTAAAGCACCTAGAAATGGGGCCCTTACTTGACCTCCGTGGGTATGGCCAGAAAATATAAAGTCAATATCTTCCCTATACTTATCCCTAACATTTTTTGAAAAATGGGATAAAATTATGTTTAGGCTATTATCTGGCTTGAAATTATCGAAATTCATCCCCCTATAGGTCAACCCATAAATATATAATCTATTATGCCCGATTTCTACAAATTCTCCATTATTATCAAGCTTTGTAATTCCAAGCTTTTTAATTTTTTCATAAAAAACTTCAGAATCAGCCGAAATTTCTTCGTGGTTGCCTGATACAAAATAGGTTTTGATTCCTAGGTCATTTAGTTTT
>CAMEGY010000048.1 GCA_945916625.1 uncultured Anaerococcus sp. | reverse complement strand
CATCTCTACCAAGATCTGCCTTAGTCTTTCCTTCTTTCGCAATCTTTCCTACAACCTTTGCTTCTGTAGAGATGGAAGCGTGGTCTGTTCCTGGTATCCAAAGAGCTTCAAAACCAGCTAGTCTTTTATACCTAATTATAATATCCTGTAGGGTATTATTTAGGGCATGGCCAAGGTGAAGTTGACCTGTGACATTTGGTGGCGGCATAACAATAGTAAATGGCTTTTTATCCCTATTTACTCTTGCCTTAAAATAGCCACCATCTTCCCATTTCTCATAGATTTTTTTCTCAAAATCCTGTGGACTATATTTTGTATCCATATTTTCTCCTCCCAATAAAAAAGTGATAACGCATTCTAGGACGAATTATCGCGTTACCACCTAAATTTCTTATAAAAAGACTCTTTCTCGCATTTATGCATGCTACATTAACATATATGAAAGCAACCTTCACCTAATTGTTCCAAAGATTTTCACCAAGCATCTTCTCTCTAAAGGACTTCATAGGCTAATCCTCTTTCATTGTTAGTATTAAACTGTTAGAATTATTATATTTATAAATCCCTAAATGTCAACACCTAGAATAAATGTAATTTTTTTATCAAAGATTTACATGATATGGATTTCCTCGCAAATTATATTTATCTATCTATAAAGTAATCCTATGATTATAAGAACATTAACTATGTACTAAGGATAATTATAAATTTTACATGAAAATATTTTCATTATTTTGTTTTTTTTGATATAATAATCATAGAGTCTTGGTGTAGGAGAAATTATGAAATTGCTAGTATATATAATCTCAGATAGGAATGCCCTAGCCCTTATCGATATGGTTAATACAACTATGAGCCGTTTTGAAACATCTTATGAAATTAAACTATTCGATAGGATAACTAGTAAATATAAGCTATCACAGATATTAACATCAATTAAAGATGATAACAGTTCGATAATTTATCACTCATTTAGAGATTCTGAAATGAATCGTTATGTCAAAGATTTTCTAAAGTCTAAAAATCTAAAAGAAATAGGTCTTATTGATTATTCCGTATCAAAAATGGCGACCTACTTAGATCAAAAGCCTAAAGAACCTATAAGTAATATGGAATTAGAAGAAAATGTCCATGCTAAAAGGATTGAGGCTCTTGATTTTGCAATAAACTTTGATGACGGGCAAGATTTTGAGGGACTAAATTTTTGCGACATAGCAATCATTGGAGTTTCAAGATCATCTAAGACTCCCCTATCAATGTATCTTGCTAGCCTTGGCTATAAGGTAAGCAATATTCCGATCTTAGTGGATTCACAAGTCCCACAGGCCTTATTTGAAATAGATCCTAATAAGATTTTTGGAATAACTGTAGATAAGGAAGTTCTTAGAAAAATTAGGGAAGAGAGATTAAAGTCTCTCGGCCTATCGGTTGATTCACTCTATTCATCAAAAGAAAGAATAGATAGCGAGGTTGATTATGCCTTAGCTCTTATGAATGACCTAGGCTGCATGATTATAGATGTGACCTACAAATCTATCGAAGAAACTTCAGAAATTATCATCAATAATTTAAATAAAAAATAAAGGAAGGAAAAATTATGAGCACAAAATACGTTTATAACTTTGATGAAGGTAACAAAACAATGAGAGACCTTCTAGGTGGTAAGGGTGCAAACCTAGCAGAAATGACTAATATGGGAATCAATGTACCATATGGTTTTTCACTAACTACAGAAGCTTGTATCAGATACTATAAAGAAGATAAAAAAATCTGGGATGAGCTTAATGACGAAATTACACAACACATCAAAGATCTAGAAAAACACAATGGCAAGACTTTTGGTAACAACGAAGACCCACTTCTAGTTTCAGTTAGGTCAGGTGCTCCAATATCAATGCCAGGTATGATGGATACAATCCTAAACCTAGGTCTAAATGATATAGCTGTTAAGGGCCTTGAAAATAAGACAAATAACAAGAGATTTGCCTATGACTCTTACAGAAGATTTATTCAAATGTTTTCTGACGTTGCTATGGGCTTTGATAAGAATAAATTCGAAGATGTCCTTAGTGCCAAAAAAGAAGAAAAAGGCGTTTCTACAGACCACGACCTTACAGCAGAAGACTTTGTAGATGTAGTTGAAAAATACAAAGAAGTTTATAAGGAATTATCTGGAGAAGAATTCCCACAAGATCCTAGAGCTCAACTAGATGCAGCAGTTTCTGCAGTATTTTCTTCATGGAATAACCCAAGAGCTATCCTTTATAGAAAACTTAACGATATAGATGATAAAATGGGTACAGCTGTCAACGTTCAAACTATGGTATTTGGTAACATGGGCGAAACTTCTGGTACTGGTGTAGCATTTTCAAGAAACCCAGCCACTGGTGAAAACGTTCTATACGGCGAATACCTAATGAATGCCCAAGGTGAAGACGTAGTAGCCGGTGTAAGAACACCTGAACCAATCAGCCACCTACATGACCTAATGCCTGAAGTTTATGATGAATTTTATAATACAGCTCAAACACTTGAAAAACACTACAAAGACATGCAAGATATGGAATTTACCATCCAAGATGGCAAACTCTATATACTTCAAACAAGAAATGGTAAGAGAACTGCCCAAGCAGCTGTACAAGTAGCTGTAGATATGGTTAAAGAGGGTTTAGTTAGCGAAAAAGAAGCCCTTTTAAGAGTAAATCCACAAGACCTAGACGGTCTACTCCACCCTACTTTTACCCAAGAAGCTTTAGATAAGGCAGAAGCCCTTACAGTTGGTCTTGCAGCATCTCCAGGAGCGGCAGTAGGTAAAATTGCCTTCTCTGCAGCAGAAGCTACAAAGAGAGCAAAAGAAGGCGAAAAAGTAATCCTTGTTCGTGAAGAAACAAGCCCAGAAGACCTTGAAGGTATGGTATCAGCAGTTGGTATATTAACAGCTCGTGGCGGTATGACCTCACACGCTGCAGTAGTTGCAAGAGGTATGGGTAAGTGCTGTGTATCCGGTGCGTCAGATATCCACGTAAACGAACTTGAACATACTATAAGAGTAAATGGACAAGTCCTAACAGGTGAAGATACAATCTCTATCGATGGTTCTACTGGTGCAATCTATGCTGGTGCTCTAGCTACTCAACCACCACAAATGCACGGAGCATTCGGAGAATTCATGGAATGGGTAGATGAATATAGGGATATGAAAGTAAGGACAAATGCTGATACACCAAGAGATGCCAAACAAGCCCTAGAATTTGGCGCAGAAGGTATCGGCCTATGTAGGACCGAACATATGTTCTTTGCTGACGATAGGATTTTCCAAGTTAGAAAGATGATCCTTGCATCAGATATAGAAACGAGACAAGCTGCCCTAGATAAGATTCTTCCAATGCAAGAAGAAGACTTCTATCAAATATACAAACTAATGGGTGAAAGACCTGTAACTGTAAGACTTCTAGACCCACCTCTTCACGAATTTTTACCAAAGGGAGATAAGGAAATAGCTGACCTTGCCCTTGAATTAAAACTAGAACCAGCTAGAGTTAAGGAAAGAATCAAAGAGCTAGAAGAAGTAAACCCAATGCTAGGCTTTAGAGGTCTTAGACTTGGCGTTATCTATCCAGAAATTTCTAGAATGCAAGCAAGAGCAATTATTAAAGCAGCAGTTAGACTAAACAAAGAGGGCGTAAAAGTTGTACCAGAAATCATGATTCCACTATCATCTGATGCCAACGAACTTTCCTTTGTAAAAGATGTTGTAAGAGAAGAGATAGAAAAAGTCTTTGAAGAGCAAGGCATGGAAATCAACTATCTACTTGGTACCATGATAGAAATTCCAAGAGCTGCTATAACAGCTGACGAAATTGCAAAAATCACAGACTTCTTTAGTTTCGGTACCAACGACCTTACACAAATGACCTACGGTCTATCAAGAGACGATGCAGGTAAATTCCTACCAGCTTATATAGATAAAGACATATTTGAAAAAGATCCTTTCCAAGTGTTAGACCAAAAAGGTGTTGGTTTCTTAGTAGAAACAGCTGTAGAAAAGGGACTTAAGGAAAATCCTGCCCTCCACCTTGGTATCTGTGGTGAACACGGTGGTGAACCAAACACTGTTAAATACCTATACAATGTAGGTCTTGACTATGTTTCTTGCTCACCATTCAGAGTTCCAATAGCAAAACTTGCAGCAGCCCAAGCAGCAATCGAAAAAAATAAATAGGATTTAAAAAAATTTCCCGGTTAAAATTCTAATCGGGAATTTTTTTACCTAAAACTTGGAAATTAAATAATTTTGGGATAAAATCTTCAAATAATTTTATAATAGGAGACTTTATGGATAAAATTAAAAATTTTAATGGAATCAATAGCGCTCAATTAAAATATATTGCTTTCATATCTATGTCTATCGATCATTTTAATAAGGCAATCATAACACCCTACCTAACAGGCTCTGGCCCACTTGTAATACTAACAACAATTTTTGATGTCTTTGGCAGGATTGCCTTTCCTATCTTTTGCTTTTGTATTGTAGAAGGATTTTTCAAAACAAAATCACGCTGGTCATATCTAAGAAACCTACTTATTTTTGCAATAATTTCTTAAATCCCTTACGATATGTTCCAGTCAGCTGTCTTTATAAATACATGGTCACAAAATATTCTCTGGGGCCTAGCATTAGGGCTTTTTACAATCATGGTAATAGACAAAATAAAAGAGAAAATCAAAAAAAGACCCCTATGGATCTTTATTTCGATTATTCTTGTGGCCCTATCAAGCCTTGGCTCTATGCTAATTTCTGCTGACTACGAATACTATGCAATTATAATAATCTATATATACTACCTTTTCTACGACAAAAGACTATTAGCATCAGGACTAGGATACCTTGTTATTATAAAGGAAATCTACGCCATCCTTGGCTTTGCCACAGTTTTATTATATAATGGCGAAAAGGGTAAGCAAAACAAAATATTTAACTACCTATTTTATCCTCTTCATCTTTTGATATTCGGGATAATAAGGATGGTTTTTAAAATCTAGGAATGGGTCTATAACCTACTCTTTTTTGTTTATAGATTCCATAGATTAAAAATAAAATCAAAATACAAAAGTAAATCAAAACGGCGGGATTTTTGGATAAGATATATACTTCTTCAGGACTCATGCTTGGGGTAATTTTTTTGATATTAGAAAAATAAATAATCATTCCGCCTATCTCACCAATCACCAGTCCAAACACATGACCTGTCATCAGTTTTTTTGAAATCTGAAATTTTTCAAAATAATTTAGACCTAAGATTATTAAAAAAAGAATATAATACCTGTCAGCCGTCCACTTTAATAGGTAAATAACTTGCGTGAAATATTTGTAGAGTACTTGACTTATAATAAAAAGGAAAATTAACAATAGAATTTGTTTTACGCTATAATATATTTTCTCCATCACTTCCCCCTTTGATTAACGAGTAGGAATTAATCATAATAGACATAATCACACAGACCCAAAGTGCTTTAGAAATTGTAGGCATGGTATCCATTAGGCCTCCCAGGTCTCCTCTAACAACTCTTCCTGCCCCATCGGCATAAAAAGCACATACACTTAGACTTGTAAAGGACATGCTCAAAAATCTAAAGATATTAGCTTTGTTTTTATAATTTATAATATTAAATAAGGCGAAAATTATTGCCGCCGCCCCAAAAATCATCCACATTAATAAGCTTCCTTTTATATATATTTCTTAATTATAATCCCAAAATAGATTGTCATGAAAATAGCAATAAGACCTGCTATTATTCTCTTATTGGCTCCCATTTCTGTGGCAAAAATAGCATAGGCAAATAGAGTTAGAATCACGATTGTATAGTAAAATAAGACTATGCCCCTTGTTGCGATTTTCACCGTGGTTGAATTTTTATCTTCAAAAGATTTCCTCAAAATAAAGTAGAAAAATCTCATAAAAACTATTAGTAGCAATAAATAAAGTGCTTTTCCTAAAAATTCAACATTATTTCCTTTCTTACTTATATAATCTATTTTACTTTTTTTGCCATTTCTATCTAAAAAATTTAAAAGAGAAAAAAGTGGATTAACCACTGCTATTTTTCCTATCTTCAAGCCTTAATTCCAGAATCATACCTGAATATTCCTTATTATTTTTTATCCAATCTCTTATATCATCTTCATGAAATATTGGTGTTATCAAAGAATTAGCTTCATTAGAAAAACTTGCAAATACAGGGTAAACTTCTCCATCTTTTATTACACCACCATTATCCCACTGCCAGCCATTTGCCATCTTGTGATTAAGTTTTTTATCTTTAAATTCATAGTGAGTAAGTACAGAAGTTTTATTATCCGATAGATCATATATATATATTTTGCTAGAATTTACCGCTATACCAAGCTTGTCCGTATCTTCTATTTTAGGAAGCTCAATATCAAAAGCTTCTGTAATTTCCCCATTTTCATAAGTTGAAAGGGTCAGACGAAGATCATCAGGTCTTATTCCCTTGAAGGAATAGACACCTGCTCCATAATCTAAATTATCTCCCCCGTCAAAGGTGTCAAGCACGTTTAGCTCATAGTCTTCTTTTGTAAGCATAACATCTTCTGCATTTTTTACATCTACTTTGCAAGCCGCTAAACTTATAATTAAAAGTAGACTTAATAAGATATTTCTCTTTTTCATATTCCCTCCTACAATAAGGAAATTACTCTTCTTTTTTATCTAAGATAAGCTCAAAGGCTAAAATCTTAAGATCCTTATCTTCCTCAGTCATTTTTCTAAGGTCTTCTTTAGTGATATTTTTTATATCAATATCCTTATCATCCTTGGACATGCCAACAAAAAGGATAGTTGATTCCTTATCCTTAATATCCCCTTGATTTATCCAATAGGTTTTCTTAAATACGTCTTTGTCAATAGAATAATCCGCCTTAAATCTTGATGCATTTTTACTTCCTCACCATCTATCCTAAATAAGGTATAAGATTGTTCGTCAAAACCTAGGCCTATTAAAGCATTTGGCTTTGTTGCATTCACAGGTCCGCTTGCAACATCAAAAATTTCGCCATCTTTTATAGAAAATAAGTTCATTTTTAGCTTTTCTGTGTCAAGTCCTTCGAGAGAATAAGTATTGTAAGCAAGATCTAAAAGCTTTTCTTCTCCAAAATATTCAACTACATCTACATCTGTCTTAGCCTCGCTTATTTTTACACCATGATCTAAATTAGCTTCCTTATTGCATCCTGTAAAAGCAAGAGCCAAGGCAC
>CAMEGY010000047.1 GCA_945916625.1 uncultured Anaerococcus sp. | reverse complement strand
CTTGCAAATGGGGTTACAGGTTCTGTCAAGGGAGTTGAAAAGCTCGATTTTGAGACCTTTATTCTTTCAGTATATTTCGATAAGGTCTTAGAGTACGCCAATCTTCGTTTTAATAAGATGACAGATGGCCAGTTTTCTATGGTTAGAAAGGCGGAAGCCCTTGATCTAAGGTCTAAGATGGGCCTTGATATAGAAATCCTAGATTCAAATACCGGTAAAAAAAGACCTGCAGCAACCCTTTCAGGTGGGGAAAACTTTCTTGCATCCTTATCACTTGCCCTAGGTCTTTCTGATGAAATAGCTGCAGAAAACGGGGGAATTAGGATAGATACGCTCTTTATAGATGAAGGATTTGGAAGTCTTTCTCACGATTTTCTATCAAAGGCAATACAAACCATAGAAAACCTATCAAAGGAAGATAGGTTTGTGGGGCTAATTTCACACGTGGACGAGCTTAAGGATGCAATTGAAGCGAAGATTTTGATATCTTATGACCCAAGTGAGGGATCAAGTTTGGAGATTTTAAATGATTAATTTAATACTATCAGATAAGGGCGTGACAAATAGCCATTATCTTTATAAAAAAATTGAAAACCGCCTTGACGAGAGAAAAAAGTCTATTTTGATAGTGCCAGAGCAATACACCTTAGAAACAGATATTAATTTCCTAGAAGCAATAAAATACAAGGCTGTAATGGATGCTAAAGTCCTCTCTTTTTCATCATTTGCGAGCTTTTTTATGGATAGTTTTCTTGAAGAAAAAATAGAATTTTTAAATAGGGAAGGCAAGCTAATCCTCCTTACAAATATACTTAAGGATTTAAATGATGACTTGATTTTATTTAAAAATTCTTACCAGAATACCGACTTCATAGACTCCCTAGTTGGTCTTATTTCATCATTTAAGGACAACAATTTTGATGAGACTTTCTTTGAAAATATCTTATCTAGTGATATTTCTAAAATAAGTAAGGATAAATTTGAGGAACTAAGGCTTATTATATCCACCTACCAGAAGGAAATTGATGGCAAATACCTGGATAAGGAAGATATCCTATTATATGTATCCCAAAATATCGAAAAAACTGACTACCTAAAGGACTATGAGTTTTTTATTGATAAGTTTGATTTCTTCGAAGATAGAAAGATTGACCTCATTAGGGCCCTTTATAATAAGGGTATTGACATAAATATTAGCCTAAATATAGATCCAATCTACATCAAAGAATCCCAACTAAGGCCTGAAATTTTTGATACGACAAAGAGAACCTTTGATAAATTTAGGGAGGAATTTGAAACTAGTATAGAAGTCCTAAATCCAGTTAAAGAAAATACTGACCTAAACCATCTTAAGGATAATTTTGAAAAGTATAGGCCAAGTCCTTTTAAGGGAATAGTAGAGAATATCAAAATCTACGAGTCAATTTCTACTAAATCCGAAATAGAAAACATGGCCATCCTTATAAATAAATTTATAAAGGATAATGAAAATATTCGCTATAATGACATGGCAGTCTACCTTACGAATACTGAAGAGTATGAAAATGAGCTAATCAAAACCTTCTCCAGGTATGAAATACCAATCTTTCTAGATAAGAGAAGGAAGATGGCAGACAATCACATAATTAAAACAATACTCGCCCTTCTAAGGCTAAGGGTCAACTCTTACAGGCTAGAAGACCTATTTTATATCCTAAATTCAAAACTACTTTCAATCAAAGAAGAAGATGCAAATGCTCTAATTAATTTCCTAAATTATAGGAAAATTAAAGGAAATATGTTTGAAAATGATAAGTTTTTTGGGCTTGACTATGATTTTTATATAAAAAATCTGGCAGCTGATCCAAAGAGGGAAGAAAAGCTTGCCAAGAAAAAACTCGAATATGAAAGGGTAAATAGGGTCAGGGATAAAATTCTTCTCCTAACAAAAGATTTATCTAGGGAAGAAAGAGATGTCAAAACTACTGCAACAGCAATTTATAGGATGGTATCTAATCCTGATTTTATGGCAGGGATAAATAGCTTTCAGGATAAGCTTATAGAAAATAAGAGCCTTGATGACTATAAGGAAAACGAGCAAATTTGGGATGAATTTATGGCAATCCTAGACCAACTTGTCCTTTTGATGGGTGAAAGGACTCTAAGTCTTACAAGAATCTATAGCCTAATTGAATCTGTATGTAAGGATATCCAAATTGGGTTAATTCCACCATCCAAGGACCATCTTACAATCACAGACTTTGCCCGTGATAGGGTTTCAAATAAGAAAATAAACATAGTCCTAGGCTTAGGCGATACTTATTTTCCATCAAACCAAGTAAAGGACTATATAATAAGTCCGGATGAGGTCGAAGAATTAAGTCAAAAAGACATAGACCTTAAATTATACAATCAAGATAGGGAGCCTATTGAGCTTTTAAACCTGTATAAAATAATAGCTGATTCAGAAAAGCTAATTATGTCCTACTCTCTTTCTGATAAGGAAGGCAAAGACTTAAAGGAAAGTTTTATTATCCGTGATATTTATAGGATTTTCCCAGAACTTTCTAAGCAAACAATCCTAGCTACTAACTTAGACGATGCGATTTTAAACCAGGAAAGTCTCAAAAAATACACACTCAATATCCTAAATAGACTTATTAACAATGAAAATATAAGTGAGGATGAAAAGAACCTGGCCCTTGCCTACATGGCTTATTTAAGGGAAAAGGAAGAGGGTGATCCTAGCCAAAAAACCTATGATAAGATAAAAAAGGGACTTTTCTATACCAACGATAAGCTGCCTCTTCCAGGAGAACTTAGGCAGAGGCTTTATAATAAAAATGCCTTTTCAGTATCAGAAATCGAGACCTACTCGGCCTGCCCTTACAAGCACTTCATTGCTTATGGCCTTAGACCAGATGTGGACAAGGTCTTTGAACTTGATGCCCTTGATATTGGAAATATTGTCCACAAGTCTTTTGAGGACTTATCAAGACTAATTAAGGAAGAAAATTTAGAAAGCCTGACAAGTGATAAATTAAATGAGCTTCTAGATAAAAATTTTAAAGAAGGTATAGATTTAAATTTAGATGAGGCTAGAAAAACAAATCCAAAAAACAAATATATCCTAAAAAACATCAACCAAGCTGCCAAAAGAAATGCCAAAGAGATTGTAAACCAGCTTGAAAAAGGTGAATTTAGCCTATCTAATTTCGAGGAAGACTTTGATAAAAACGGACTCTTTAAGCCTGTTTATGTAGATGATAAAAATTATCTAAGAGGCAGGATTGACAGGATAGATAGGGCAGGAAATCTTCTTAGGGTCATAGATTATAAGACTGGAAATAAGGCCTTTAACCTACTTAGTATCCTAAATGGCAAGGACCTCCAGCTTATTGTCTATTTGATTGCAATTGACGATGATCCTCAAAATTACGAGCCAATCGGTGCCTTTTATATCTCTCTAAGTGACGAAATAGAAAGTATAAAAGATTCTATTACAGATGAGAAAAAAATAGAAAGCATGCTTGATAAAAAATTTGCCCTAGATGGCCTCCTAATAGATAGGGACGGGAGGGCTCTTAGCCTTATGGATAGGGATTCAAATGGCAAAACTTCCTCAATTGTAAGGCGTAGGACTAATTATAAGATAGATGAAAAAGACTTCAAAAACCTATCTAAATTTGTAAAAACTTTTGTCAAAGACATCATAAAAGACATTAAGAATGGAAAGATTGACCTAGCTCCCCTAAGGGAGAATAAGTCTTATTCTGCCTGCACATTCTGCGACTATAAGGGGATTTGTAAATTTGACAAGACTATTGATACTAAAAGGTTTAGAGACTTTGATAATAGCTTAAGCCTCAAAGACTTGGAGGATAGTAATGACTGAATTAAGGCTAACAGACGGGCAGAGGGCTGCCATTAATGAGAAAGATAAAAATATAATAGTATCTGCAGCGGCAGGTTCAGGCAAAACTATGGTCCTTGTAAATAGGGTAATCAGGATAATGCTTGAGGAAAATGTTGATATTGACAAAATGATCATAGTAACCTTTACTAACAAAAGCGCCCAAGATATGAAGGATAAGATTAGAAAGGCCCTTGAAGAAAGAGAAGGCGAGATGAATCAGGCTTTCATAAAAAGGCAGATGAAGCTTCTAAAACAAGCCCAAATTAAGACCCTGCACTCATTTTGTTCCGATATGCTAAGGGAAAATTTCTACTATATTGATAATCTTAGCCCAAATTTCAAGATAATGCCTGATTCTACAGGCAAAATCTACAAGACCGATGCAATTGATGAGGTATTTGAAAGAGAATACGAAAAAATGGACGATTCTTTTGTCTACTTCCTCCAGAATTTTGCAGGAGAAAAATCAGATGCTAAGGCAAAAGAGATTATTTTATTAACCTACGAAAAAATCGTAGGAATGATTGATGGCCTTGACTGGCTAAAACAAGCTATCGACAAAGGGCCAAGGCTTGATTTATTTAAGACTTACCTAAAGGAAGGTCTTGATAAAATCTTAAAGGAAATAGAAGATTTAGGTCTTAGGCTAAATCCAATCCTGCCTGCATCTGCAGTCAATCTCATAGCAAGTGATTATGAAGTTATTTTAAATATGAGAGAAAGTCTAAGCAACCTAGATGACTTTAATATTGCTTCAAAAAACAAAAAGTATCCGACCTTTGCAGCAAAGATCAAAAAAGAAATTGACGATGAGGACTTAGTTAGTGAGATTGATAGGAAAAGGAAAGCCTATAAGGCTGATGTTGATAAAATCATAGGACTTGCAACTAATACAGATTCTAAGGCCCTTGACTTTATAAGAGAAAGGGAAGAGATTCTTTTTGCTAAGATTTATGAGCTTACAAAAGATTTTAAGGAAACTTATGATAAGAAAAAATCAGCCAAAGATTATCTAGATTTTAACGATTTAGAGCAAGTTTTTATCAAACTACTTAAAAACGATACAGCCAGGGAAAAATTAAGGCAAAAATATAAGTATATTTTCTTTGATGAATATCAAGATTCAAACGAGATACAAAATTATATAGTAGATAAGCTTAAATCTGATAGGAACCTGTTTTTTGTAGGTGACGTAAAGCAGTCAATCTACGGATTTAGGAGGGCAGAGCCTAGTTTATTTATAGCAAAACTTGATTCTTATGAAAAAGATTCAGACTCAATGAGGATAAACCTAAACGAAAACTTTAGGACTGATAAGCTTATACTTGATTTTAATAACTATATTTTTGATAGGCTTATGACAAAAGACATGGCAGATATAGACTACAAAGATGGGGGCCACAGACTAAATTACGGCAAAAGCGAAGAAGACTTGACTAAAGACGCCAGGGCTTGCGTCAAAGTCCTAGATCCAAGTGTAAAAGAAGAAGTCTACATCCAAAGCCTTATAAAAGATTTACTCAAAGAGGGATATAAGTTTAGCGATATAGCGATTCTCTTAAGGAATGGGACTGAGTCTTATAAGTACGAAGAGGCCTTCAAAAAGGCAGATATTCCCTATTTCAATGATATTTCAAAGGTATCTACCCAAGCAAGCGAGGTTGGATTTTTTATAAATATGCTAAAATACCTCACAAATCCCAACGACGATTTGGTTTTGATGGCTGTATTAAGGTCTGTAATCTTTGATATAGATGAAGAAGATCTGGCAAAAATCAAGTTATCTTCAGCATCATATAAGTTTTATGAAGCATTTGAAGAATACGACAAGGATGACGACCTAACCTCTAAAATCGCTGACTTTAAGGCCTTGATAGGTGATTTTAAGGATAAGCTTGCAATTTTAAACCTCTATGACTTTGCAAATTACCTTTTTGAAAAATCTGGTCTTTATGATTTTCTACTCGCAAGAGATTTATCTCAAGATAGGATAAATAATATCGACTCTATAATAGAGATGATGGCAGAATACGATAGGTCAAACGACAATGGACTTTATGGTTTTGTTAGCTTTTTTGAAAACCTAGAAAAAACCAGGTCTGATTCTATCACTCCAACCAGGGACCTGGCCGAAGGTGAAGATTTAGTTAGGATAATGACAGTCCATAAGTCTAAAGGATTAGAATTTAAGGTCGTAATCCTTGCCGGCACTGATAAGAGATTTAACAATAGGACAGACCCGATAGTCTTCGACGAGGAGATTGGTATTGGCATAGATGTAGCTGATTATGAGAGAAAGCTTAGAATTTCAAGTATAAACCGCAAGCTTATAAACGAAAAAAAGTCTATAAATGATAAAAAAGAAGAGATGAGAATCCTCTATGTTGCCCTAACCAGGGCCGAAGAAAGGCTTTATATAACAGGCAACTTCGATAGGACTTCTTCTAGTATGGAAAAAATCTACCAAAATCCTAATTATCTGGATATGACAAGCCACTTAGATTGGATCCTAGCTATTTTATCTGAAGATAATATCTCAACTGAGTTTTTTAAGGGAATCAAGATAAAATCTGATTTTGACAAAAGAATTAGCTTAGAATTTATAGAAAATATCGACGAAATTGATGTAAAATACAATGAAAGTCTAGTTGATTTATTAAATGATAAGGCAGATTCTCATAGGTTGAGTCAAATAAAAGAAAGTTTAGATTTTACTTATAAGGGCCAGGCTCAAATAGGCCAAACCCTCAAAAAATCTGTAACAGAGCTTGCCAAAGATTTCAATAAGGAAAGCGAAGGCTATCAGACCTTCGATGTAGAAGGAGTTAGGGGCAATATTTCCTTTAAGAAACCAGGCTTTTTGGAAGAAGAAAAAACCTACGACCCAACCGAAAAAGGTAGCCTAATCCATAAGGTTTTCCAAAAGCTTCCTATGAAGGTCTATGACGAAAAAACTTTAAAATTAGAGCTTGATAGGCTAATAGATAAGAAAATATTTGACAAAGCTATCTTAGACCTTGTTGAAATTGACAAGCTCTTAAATTTCTACCAAAAAGATATGGTCAAAAGCTTAATAGAGGAAAATATCCCAAAAAGAAGCGAGGAATCTTTCCTAATGATCTATGATGGTTATTATGTGAATGGACAGATTGACCTGATATTTGAAAAGGAAGACGAGATAATTCTGATAGATTTTAAGACCGACAGGATAAAAAGAGATGATGTATACTCTATGCAGCTTAGAATTTACAAAAAAGCCATAGAAGAGGCCCTTGGCAAGAAGGTAAGTAAGTCTTTAATTTATTGGTACAATTTTAAGGAATTTCAGGAAATATAATAATAAAAACTAGGATGAGCAAAGTCAATCCTAGTTTTTTTAATAAAATCCACCATTTATATCGATTATGGACCCTGTAATGTATGAAGCCTCATCCGAGATCAAAAACGCTCCCAGATCCGCCATTTCCCTTGTCTCACCAAAGCAACGCAAACCA
>CAMEGY010000046.1 GCA_945916625.1 uncultured Anaerococcus sp. | reverse complement strand
TTTGATATGAACTTTTTTGACCTTGCAAATTCAAAAGCCATGAAGGATGCGGGAAATGAAGTTACTAAAGAAGAATATAGAGAGAGAGTTAGAGAAAAATCCTGGGATAGTGATGAAAGAGTTGATGCAATGACCGAAGGCGCTTTCGTCCTTGATGAATGGTTAAGAGATAAGGGAATCGAACTTGACTATAACTTTGGTGGAGAAGGTTCTATGAGTCACTTAAAAAGCGAAGACGAATACGCAGGTAATCACATCCAAACAAAACTTGAAGAAAAAGCTAAAGAATTAGGAGTAGAAATCCTTACAGGTACAAAGGGTGTTGACCTAATTTTAGAAGAAGACGGTGTAAAAGGTGCTAAGGTAGAAGATAAGACTAGCAAATATAATATCAATTCTAAAGCTACTGTTATTTCAACTGGTGGATTTTCTATGAATAAAGATCTTGTTGCAAAATACATTCCTGGTGCAGAAGAAATACCTTCATCAAACCAAATGGGAGTAACAGGTGATTTTATAACCATAGCTGAGAACAATGATATCAAGCTAGACCACATGGATAAACCAGTTATTTTCCATAAAATGCTTGATCCAAGACGTGACCTTACTGGATTTTCTATGGATAACTTTATTTTTGTAAATGAAAATGGTGAGAGATTTATAGCCGAATCTGATAGCGGAATCGAATACGGGCAAAAAATGATGGCAGAAAGACCAGTATATTTCATCTTTGATGAAAAGGCAAAAGATTCGTTCATGAGACCTAAGATGCAAGTAGAAAAAGGCTATATCAAAGAATTTAACAGTGTTGATGAACTAAGTGAAGAAATAGGATGTTCAAAAGATACTCTTATGAAAACAATGGAAGACTTCAATGCTGGTGTTAGAGGCGAAAAAGAAGATGCCTTTAGAGAGGAAGCTGCAAGTGAAGAATTAGACTATGAGGGCAAATTATATTGCGTAAAAGTAACCCCATGCCTACACATGACCAAGGGTGGAATTGCTGCAAACGAAAAAGCTCAAGTACTAAACACTTCTAATGAGGTTATACCAGGCCTATTTGCTGCTGGTGAAGTCACAGATACATCTGGTGCCTATACTTCTTCTGTAATATTCGGTAGAATTTCAGGCCAAGAAGCAGCTAAATTTATTAAAGAGAATAACTAATCTTTTTATAAAATAATAAATTACTTTTTAAAAACCAGGGTTGGCTTGACACCAATCCTGGTTTTATATTATAAAATGTCATTTAATTCTTTTATAGAAGATATGCTAATATTAACGCCATCTGCTTCTGAAGGTGAACCATAACCGTAGGCTGCAAAAATCGCCCTTTGATTATTTTTAAGTCCTGCTTCCATATCTTCTCTTCGGTCTCCTATAATTATATAGTCTTCCTTGATTTCTTTTCTGAGGATCTTATATTTTTCTAAGTAATCATAGTCCTCTCCGATAAAATATTTGCTAAAAAAACTATCGAGTCCAAATTTTTCCCTAGCCGCTTCCATATAAACTCTCCTACATTTTGAAAGTATAAATAGGTCGTATTTATCTTTGAGATAAGAAAGAGTTTCAATAGCCCCATCATAGAGCTCGCCTGATTCTTTCATGTACTTTATAATCCTATCGCCATTTTTCTTTATATAAGGAGTCTTATCAGAGTCATCTTTTAAAATTATATCCCAAACGTCTTTTGGTCCCATACCTATAAAGGACTTAAAATCAAAATCATTAATATCAAGATTTAATTCAGAAAGACTTTCTGTGATAGCTTTCTTGTAGGTTATTTCTGTATTATGGATTGTCCCATCAAAATCAAATACTAAAATCATAGTAGATCAATTAGGTTTGCCATTTCTATAGCAGAAATCGCCGCTTCAGCTCCCTTATTACCAGATTTGACCCCTGCTCTTTGGACAGCTTGGTCAACATTGTCTGTAGTTACTACACCAAAGATGACTGGTTTTTCGCTTTCTAGACCCACATGGGCAACACCTTTTGATACTTCTGCACAAACATAGTCAAAGTGTGGAGTGTCTCCTCTAATAACTGCTCCAAGACAAATGACTGCATCTATATCTTCTTTTCTAGAAAGTTTTTTAGCTGCAAGCGGGATTTCAAAGGCGCCTGGCACTCTTACTATAGAAATTTCTTCATCTTTTACCTCGTGTCTTCTAAGGGCATCAAGGCAACCTTCTAAGAGCCTATCAGTTATAAAATTGTTAAATCTTGCGACTACTATTGCATACTTCTTATTATTTGAAACTAAATTAGCACTATATTCACGCATTTTTGATCTCCTTAAATTCATTTAATTTGTGTCCCATTCTATAAACTTTTGTTTTTAAGTAATACTCATCTATTTCGTTCGATTTTATTTCGATAGGTTCTCTCTCGCTTACCTTTATGCCGTATTTTTCAACTTGGTCTACCTTGTCAGGGTTATTTGTCATAAGCCTTACAGAATTTACTCCAAGTTTTTTTAGGATTTCTGCTGCAACCTTATAGTCTCTCATATCATCAGGAAAACCTAGCTTTCTATTAGCATCAACAGTATCAAAACCATTTTCCTGAAGTTCGTAGGCTTTAAGCTTATTAAATAAACCAATTCCACGCCCTTCTTGACGCATATAAAGAAGGACTCCTGAACCATTTTTCTCTATAGACTTAAGAGCCTTATGAAGTTGATTGCCGCAATCGCACCTTTTTGATCCAAGCACATCTCCAGTTAAGCATTCTGAATGAATTCTGGTTAGGATATTTTCTCCACTTATATCTCCCTTAGTTAGGGCAATGTGTTCCTTTCCATCTTCTGGATCTATAAAGCCGATCGCAGTAAATTCACCATAGTCTGAAGGAAGTTTGACTGGATTTGTCATTTCAAGTTCAAAACTTTTATTTTCCTTAATATAGTTTTGAATTTCTTCCACACTTGTCATCACAAGACCTAGTTTGTTTGCAAGTTTAACTAAGTCTTTGCCTCTCATCATGTGACCATCGTCAGCCATTATCTCACAGCAAAGACCTATCTCTTTTTTGCCGGCAAGCTTCATAAGGTCTACTGTTGCTTCTGTGTGTCCGTCCCTTTCCAAAACTCCACCTTTTTTGGCAATTAGTGGAAATACATGGCCTGGTCTTCTAAAATCTCTTGGTTTAGAATTCGGATTTACAAGCTCTCTTACTGTTTCTGCCCTCTCGAATGCAGAAATACCTGTACTTGTATTTATATGGTCTACGGAAATTGTAAAGGCTGTTTCATGGTTGTCAGTATTGTTAGTAACCATTAGAGGAATATTCAAATTTTCCGCAACTTCCTTACTCATCGGTGTACAAATTAGACCCCTACCATATTTTGCCATGATATTAATCATTTCACCTGTAACATCTTCCCCAGCACAGATAAAGTCGCCTTCGTTTTCTCTTGATTCGTCATCTGTTACTATAATTAATTCGTTGTTTCTTATAGCTTCTATAGCTCTTTCTATATTTGTCATCCTAGTTAAGGCCTAAAATCAAGCCTAAATCCTCCTTACTATCATTTTTATATAATTTTTCTACAAAACGTCCAATGATGTCAGTTTCAATATTTACTGCGTCGCCAATTTTTTTATATTTAAAATTGGTATTGGCAATTGTCTCTGGTATTAGAGAAACCTCAAAAGTTTCTGCACTTTCTGCTGAAACAGTAAGCGATATCCCATCTATACAAACCGATCCTTTATTTACAATGTACTTACAAATTTTCCTATAAGTTTTAAACCTATATACATTTTTATTAATACCAATTAGCTTGCCTATACCATCCACATGCCCTTGGACTATGTGGCCATCTAGCCTATCTGAAAACCTCAAAGCTCTTTCAAGATTTACATATTTGCCGAGTATAGCTGGGCTAAACTTCGTCTTATCAAGGCTTTCCTTCATCAAATCTGCCTTGTAATAATCAGGTCCATATTCTTTTACAGTAAGGCAAACCCCATCAGTCATGATAGAATCGCCCAGTTTTAAATCTTCTAAGACTTCCCTACAGCTGATTTTTACTTCTACATGGTCAGATTTTTGCCTGAATTCTTGTACTTTGCCTAGCTCAGTAGATATTCCTGTAAACATTATTAACCTCAATCATAATATCCTTGCCAAATCTCTCAAGATTTATAATTTCAAATTTCTTGGCACTTCTAATCTCAAATGCTCCTTGGCCCAAGAATGCTGACCTCGAATCAACTCCACCAATAACTATAGGTGCTATAAATTCATAAATCTTTTCGACCAGATCATTCTCTAAAAAACTTGTATTTACAAGAGACCCACCTTCCACAAGAACTGATGAAATATTCATCTGGTAAAGTTTAGCTAACAAATCTTCTAAATCGGCTTGACCATTTTTCTCCTTTAAGCGAAGAATTTTTGCATTTACACTTAATTGCTTATCTGATGTGGTCGCTATAATTGTATCCTTATCAGAATCTAGTTTAAAAATTTCAAGATTTTTATCAAAGTCTAAGTTATTGGCCAGAATAATTCTTACAGGATCAACTCCTCCATCTAGCCTGCAATTTAGTTTTGCATTATCTTTTATAAGGGTGTTTTTACCAATCAAAATTGCATCGCAGTCGTTTCTAAGTTTGTGAACAAAGTTCCTCGACTCTTCCCCACTAATCCATTTTGAATCGTTAGATCTTGTTGCAATCTTTCCATCAAGGCTCATAGCATATTTAATCGCAACTAAGGGTCTCTTATATTTCATATTGAAGAAAAATTTCTCATTTAAAACTTTCCCTTCATCTTCTAAGATTCCCGTTATAACCTCAATCCCAGCATCTTGCATCTTTTTTATACTGTCAACTTTTGGGTTTGTATCGAGGTTTGAAATTACAACTCTTTTTACATTTTGCCTTATAACTTCATCCACACAGGGAGGATTTTTGCCAAAGTGGGAACAGGGTTCAAGGTTTACTATCATCGTAGCCCCTTCCGCACTCTCTTTGGCATTTTTAAAGCAGTCAATTTCCGCATGGTCTTTTCCAAAACCATGGTGGTAGCCCTTGCCAATAATCTCTTCATCCTTAACTAGGATTGCTCCTACCATTGGGTTAGTGAGAACCTTTCCTGCACCTTTTTTTGCCAAGGTAAAGCACTCTTTCATAAGTTTTTCATAATTCAATCTATCACTTCCTTTTTAGGGACTAAAAAAAGTCCCCTTTCAGGGACTTGACTTCAAAGAAATACATACAAATATAGTAATATAATACTTCTTCCATCCAGACTTTAACTGTCGGTATCGGAATTTCACCGATTCAGCTTGCGCTCGCAGACTATAACTGCCGGTGGAGAATTACACTCCGCCCTGAAGATTTTATTATTTTATGAGTTCATTATAATACAAGGTTTTCCTTTTGTCAAATCTTTCTCAAAAATCTTTATCTCTTTCGAATTTAACTATTAGAACATATCTGATATAATAGACCTATGAGAAAACTAGATTATATACCACGCACAAATTTAAAAATGATCCATGTCGAAGGGGCATATTCTTTTGGAATTGATTCTATATTGTTAGCTGATTTTGCAAAAATGAAAAGAAATAAAAAGCTCCTTGATATAGGGGCTGGAAATGGGATTTTATCCATGATGGCTAATAGCCTATATAACCTATCAGAAGTTTTTGCAGTTGAAATCCAAGGCCAAAAAGCAAAAATTTTAGAAAAAAATTTAAGCTTAAATTCTATTGAAAATATAAAAATAATAAGCAAAGACCTAAATGATATAGATTTTCCTATAAATAGCCTTGACTATATCATAACTAACCCTCCCTACTACAAATATGAGGGAAATATTGCCAACAAAGACGAGGAGTTTTTGATATCTAGACAGGAAATCTACCTTACTCTTGACCATATTTTTGCCTTTGCAAATAAAACTCTAAAAGATAAGGGTAAACTTTTTATGATTCACAAACCTGAAAGAATGGTTGAAATCTTCAATAAATCTGGAAATATAAAGCCAAAAATAGTACAGTTTGTGTCATCAACCTTTGAAACCAAACCCCAATTTATTCTCATTGAGTTTGTAAAGAATGCTAAAGACGGGATAAAAATTGAAGACCCAATCATAATTTACAAAGACGGATCATACACTGACCAAGTAAAAAAAATAAATGGAACTTATAAGGAGATATAATGGATTACCAAATATATTTTATCCCAACACCCATAGGAAACCTTGAAGATATGACTATTAGAGCAATAAATACCTTAAAAGCTTGCGACCTAATTGCCTGCGAAGACACAAGGGAGTCAAAGAAACTTCTTGACTTTTATGAAATATCTAAGCCCCTCACTTCCTACCATAAATTCAATGAACAAGCAAAGAGCGAAGAACTGATTAAAAAAGCAAGCGAAGGCCAAGTAATTGGAGTAATTAGTGACCAAGGCATGCCTGGTATGTCAGATCCTGGTGAGATTTTGATAAAAAAATGTATAGAAAATAACATATCCTATACAATTTTACCTGGCCCAAGCTCAATTCTAACAGCCTTAATTGGCTCTGGCCAAGATATGACATCCTTCTCCTTTTACGGCTTTATTGGTAAAAAATCTAAAGAAAAAAAAGAACTTTACGAAAAGTTAAAAAACGAGGATAAGACCTCGATAATTTTTGATTCTGTCCACAACCTCCCAAAAACAATTGAAGATTTCAAGGATATTTTTCCAGAAAGAAAACTTACTATTGCAAGGGAACTTACAAAAAAATTTGAAGAATACAAAACTTATTTCATCAAGGACATAAATCCAGATGAGATTACTTTGAAAGGTGAGTTTGTTCTTATTTTAGAAGGTAAAAAAGAGGATGAATCAGAAGATATTTCAAGTTTTGACAAAATAATACAAGAATTAATCGATGATGGCATGTCAACAAAAGAAATTGTTAAAAAAATCAAAAAAGAAAGTAAATTTTCTAAAAATGAAATTTATGAATATGTGATTAACTTTAACAAGGATTAATCTATGAAAAATTCTAAAAAATATTTATTTATAGGACTAGGAATGCTTTTCATTGCTATAGTTTTCATAAAATATTCCCTAGGTCACCCTGAAGCATCTTTCCCTTTGCCATTGGAATTTACTTATCTTATTTATATAGTCCATCTAGGATTTACAATTTATTTTATCATAAAAGGATTAAAAAGAAATAAATAAAAAAATATAAACTCATTTTCTAAAAATCCATGCATTTTGCATCAATAAAAAACCTCTTAACTTTATTAAATACCAGTTAAGAGGTTTTTTGCTTATATTAACTTAGATTATAAATCTATCTTTATATATTTTCTTGCATTGTTATAGCAAATATCTTCCACAACTTTTCCTAACAATTCTTCATCAGCTCACAATTTTCCGTTTTCTACTAATTCACA
>CAMEGY010000045.1 GCA_945916625.1 uncultured Anaerococcus sp. | reverse complement strand
ATTGGAGAAAAATCAATAGAACAATTAGAGAGTATAGCCCTAAATCATGGGATTTCTATACTTGACCTAATAACTGATCCTAATTTTTCTTTACTCCTTACGGATAGACTTAAAACTCTTGCCAACAAGTTCTTTGAACCTCTAAAAGATATTTTTACAAATGTCGATAATTATCAGATTGTTGATCTAATTAATGACCTGCTTGATAAAACAGGATATCTAAGAAATCTTGAAAAATCACATTTGGTTGAAGACAGGGCAAGGATTGATAATATAAATGAATTCATATCATCAGCTGCAGATTACCAGGAGGCAAATCCAGATGATACTCTTAGGGATTACTTAGAAAATCTTTCTTTATTATCTGAAATTGATAAGACTGAAAATTCTAATGAATCTGTATCACTTATGACAATGCACCAGGCTAAGGGTCTTGAGTTTCCTGTGGTATTTATTGTAGGTCTAGATGAAGGCTTATTCCCAAGTAAGAGAAGCTTAGATGAGGGTAATCTTGAAGAGGAAAGAAGGCTTTTTTACGTGGGGATTACGAGGGCTGAAGAGAAATTATATATGACAAGCTCTCAAGTAAGAAGAAATTATGGAAAAATCAGTTACTATAAACCTTCAAGATTTATTGATGAAATAAAAGACCTAATTCATAAAGAAGAAAATAAAGAATATATAAATTACAATTCAAGAGCCTATGAGAAATCCATGAATGAAGATTATATGAGAGAAAAGGCTCGACAATCAGTACTCGATCTTAAGAAAAAATCATTTAAAAAAGATGATTCAACATATAAGGTTGGAGATAGTGTGGAACATAGCAAGTGGGGAAGAGGTTTGGTTGTTCAAGTAAAAGAAAACCAAGATGGTAATGAGCTTGTAATAGCTTTTGATAAAAAGGGACTAAAAAAACTAAACCAAGACTATGCTCCTATTAAAAAGGTTTAGATATGAATAAATTAGAAAAACTTAAAAATTTAATAGACAAAATAAATGAATTAGATTATCACTATTATACTTTAGATAGGCCTCTAGTTTCAGATGGAGAATATGACAAAATCTACGATGAGCTTGTAAGTTTAGAGAAAGAACTAGATTACGTTCCTGAAAATTCGCCAACAAATAGGGTTGGGGGACAAATATTAGAAAAGTTCGAAAAGCACTTTCATATCACAAGGTTATTAAGTCAAGATAAGGCCCAGTCCTATGATGAGTTGGAAGCCTGGATTGATAGGTGTAAGAGGCTCAAAAATTCTTATGAAGTAGAAAATGGCATTAAACTTACTGATTTAGAATTTATAATGGAATATAAATTCGATGGCCTAACAATTAACTTAACTTATGAAGATGGCATATTAAAAACAGCCGCAACAAGAGGAAATGGTATTGTTGGAGAAGAAGTTAAGGCACAAGTAGAAACAATAAGATCAGTTCCTCTTTTTATTGAAGATAAATCTCTTTTAGAAATACAGGGTGAGGCTCTGATGCCCTTATCCGAGTTAGAAAGATACAATAAGGAAACTGTAATCCAGCTTAAAAACGCCCGTAATGCTGCAGCAGGAGCGATTAGAAACTTAGATACTAGTGAAACTAGTAAAAGACGTTTAACAGCTTACTTTTATGCTATACCTACCAATAGTTTAGATTTTAAGAACGAAGAAGAAATGCTTGAATATCTAAAAGGCCTTAAACTAAATGTACATCCATATCACAAAAAAGTTAAAAGTTTAGATGAAATAATCAAAGAACTGGAAAGAATTGATGTAGAAAGAAGAAGCTTGGATGTACTTACTGATGGTGTGGTTATAAAAGTTAATGATAAGGCCACACAAGAGGCACTTGGTTATACAAATAAATTTCCTAGATGGTCAATAGCCTATAAATTTGAAGCTGAAGAATTTACAACCAAGCTTTTGGATGTAGTATGGAATGTAGGAAGGACAGGAAAGGTCACTCCCTCAGCTATCTTAGAACCAGTTGATTTTTCAGGAGTAACAGTTTCGAGAGCAACACTAAATAACTATGATGATATCCTTAGAAAAAAAGTTAAAATAGGATCTAATGTATTTATTAGAAGGTCTAACGATGTTATCCCAGAAATTCTGGGAGTCGTAGATGAAAATCAGGAAGATACAATAGATATAGAAAAACCAACACACTGCCCATATTGTCATAGTGAATTAATTGAAGGAAATGTTCATATCATTTGCCCTAATTCCATATCTTGCACTCCTCAGCTTTTAGCAAGGATGGAGCATTATGCATCAAGAAATGCCATGGACATCGAAGGTCTTTCTGAAAAAACCATAGGACAATTAATAGCAGAACTTGATATTAAAGAAATATACGATATCTATGACCTAAAATACGAAGATTTAATAAATTTAGAAAGATTCGGGCCCAAGAAAACTCAAAATCTCTTAGATGCTATTGAAAATAGCAAAAATAGAGATTTAAGCGCCTTTATCTATGCAATTGGTATTCCTAATGTGGGGGAAAGAACAGCTAGAGACTTAGCCAGTAAATTTAAATCATTTGAGAAATTAAGAGAAGCAAGTGTCGAAGAGCTTGTAGAAATTGAAGATATAGGAGAGATTACAGGAGAAAATATAGTAGAATTTTTTCATGACGAAAATATTGTAGAATCTATAGATATTCTCTTATCAAAAGGTATAAATTTGATAAACCCAAAAGAAAATTATGATTCTAAACAAAAATTAGAAGGCATTAATTTTGTTATAACTGGCACAATTGATGGTTATAATAGAGATGACATTAAAAAAATGTTGGAAGACAATGGTGCCAATGTGAGAACTTCTGTATCTAAAAATACTAATTATGTTTTGGCAGGCGAAAAGGCTGGATCAAAAAAAGATAAGGCAATCAAACTCGGTGTCGAAATATATGAAGAAGATAAATTAAATGAGTTTTTAGAAGAATTAAAAGGAGAATAGGATGGATATAAAAGAAGTCGAAAGAATCTATAACCTAAGTCACTTAAGCTTAGAAAACCAAGATAAGGAAATGATTTCTAATAAGTTTAATAGGGTTCTAGAATTTATAGAAGATATTTTCAATGTAGATACTTCTGATGTAGAGATGACTGATTATATAAAAAATCATAAGGCCGTTTTTAGAGAAGATATTCCTCAAGAGTCTTTAGAAAGATCAAAGGCACTTGAAAATGCTAAAGATACAGAGTTTGGATATTTTAGACTGGATTGGAAGCTATAGGAGCAATGATGAATATAGAAGCAATTATAGAAAAATATAAAAATAATGAAATGAGTGTAGAAGAATATACAAAAACTACCCTAGAAAAAATTAAAAATGATAAGACAAATGCTTACCTAGCATTTGATGAAGAAGACTCAATTAAAAGAGCTAAAGATCTAGATAATAAGCTTAAAAGCAATGAAAAATTAGGGGCTCTTTTTGGTATTCCTATTGCTATTAAGGATAATATTTCTTATAAAAATATGAATATGACTTGTGCTTCAAAGATGCTAAAAGATTTTAGACCCATGTTTGATGCCAATGTTGTAGAAGACTTATTAAAAGAAGATGCAATTATAATCGCAAAGACTAATATGGATGAATTTGCAATGGGAGCTAGGGGGAAAACTTCATACTTTGGCCCTGTAAAAAATCCTTTAGATGAATCAAGAGTTACAGGTGGTTCTTCATCTGGTTCAGCAGCTAGTGTTGCAAAAGGTGATGTTGTAGTTTCTCTAGGTACAGATACAGGTGGGTCTGTAAGGTGCCCAGCTAGTTATTGCAACATAATTGGATACAAACCTAGTTATTCAATGGTAAGTAGAAGTGGTGTAGTTTCAATGTCTAACACTTTAGATCAAGTAGCAGTGTTTGGAAATAATATTTCTGACGTAAGGGTAGTTAGTCAAACAATCCAAGGACCTGATAAAAAAGATATGACAGTTAGACTTGATAATTATAACTTTGAAGAAAAACATTATGAATTTAAAGATAAAAAAATAGCTTATATACCTACATCAGACCCACTAAATCATGGAATTGATGAAGAAGTAGAAGCTGATTATAATAAAGCTTTAAATATCCTAAAAGAATTAGGTGCTAAGTTAGAGCCAGTCAAACTTGAGTATTCGAAATTTGCTAATCAAGTGTATAATGTCGTAATGTCTAGTGAGGTTTCATCTAACATGTCTAGATTTGATGGTGTTAGATTTGGTTACCAAAGTGATAAGCACACTACAGTTGAAGAGCTATTTATAAATTCAAGATCTGAGGGACTTGGTGAGGAAGTTCAAAGAAGAATAGCTTTAGGAACAATGTATCTCTCAGCTGATGATAACCAAAGAGTTTATAAACAAGGATTAAAAATAAGAACCTTAATTAAAGAAGAATTAGAAAAAGTGTTTGAAGAATATGACCTAATTATAACTCCTACTGTACTAAACCTACCACCTCAAATAAATGATGACTACCAAGACCCATTAAGTGATTTTAAATCTGATGGTTTTAATGTAATTGTAAACTTAGCTGGTATGTGTGGCTTATCCTTACCAGTAAGAAAGGGACTATCAGGATCAATCCAATTAATTGCTAATACAAATGAAGATAGCAAATTACTAAATGCAGGCGAAGAATTTTTAAGGAGAATAAATGAAAACTAAAACAATAATAGGTTTAGAGATTCACGTTGAATTATCTACAGATACAAAAATGTTTTGCTCCTGTAAAAATGAATTCGGAGCAGTTCCTAATACAAATGTATGCCCTATATGTCTAGGTCATCCAGGTACCCTACCTCAAATGAATAAGAGGGCGGTAGAATATGCAGTAATGGCGGGCCTTGCCTTTAATTGTAAAATTAGAAATGAACAAAAGGTAGATAGGAAGAAATATTTCTATCCAGACCTTGTAAAAGGTTATCAGCTTACACAATTTGAAAAACCATATGCTTACGAAGGATATCTAGAGCTTTCCAGCGGTAAACATGTTAATATTAGAGAAATCCATATGGAAGAAGATACAGGAAAATCAAATCACAATGATGATAACACTGTTCTTATGGATTATAATAGGGCAGGTGTACCTCTAATTGAGATTGTAACAGATCCTGATATAAATTCACCAGCAGAGGCAAGAGAGTTTGTTGAAACACTTGCAGCTACTCTAAAATTTTTAGATGTATCAGACTGTATAATGGCAGAAGGGTCTATGCGTGTAGATGTCAATGTAAATATAAAGGATGAGAGTCCGGTCTTAAGACAGAAATTGCAGAAATAAAAAATATCAACTCAATAAGAGCTATAGAAAACGCCCTAACATATGAAGTTGAGAGACAAACTGAACATCTAAAAAACAATGAAACTGGTACAAAAGAGACCAGAAGATGGGATGATATTGAACTTAAAACTATCCATATGAGAAATAAAGAAGTAGGAAATGATTATAGGTTCTCGGCTGATGGAGATATACCAGATATTTATCTATCTGATGAGTTTATTGAAGAAATAAAAAATAATCTTCCTGAACTACCAAGCAAAAAACAAGATAGATATATGAAAGATTACAAACTTTCTGAATATGATGCAAATCTTTTAAGTCACGACAGGAACCTATCGCGTATTTTTGAACTAACAAACAAAATAGTAAATGATGCAAATACTACAGCAAATTGGATACTAACAGAACTATCAAGAAGGCTTAATGAAGCTGAAGAAACTGCTAATGAAATGAATTTATCTGTAGAAAATTTTGCTAAACTAATCAATCTTGCAAAAGAAAACAAGGTTAACAACAATGTAGCAAAAAAACTTCTTAGAGAAATTTATACTAGCAATGAAGATCCAGAAAAGCTAGCCCAAGAAAGGAATCTTCTACAAATTTCTGATGCATCATTCCTTGAAGATGTAGTAAATGAAGTGCTTGAAGAAAACCCTCAATCTATCGAAGACATCAAAAATGGTAAAGATAGGGCGTTTGGATTTTTAGTTGGACAAGCTATGAAGAAAACAAAGGGCAAGGGTAATCCTCAAGAAATCAACAAGTTACTAAAAGAAAAGATAGGAGAATAGGAAGTGCTTGTGCACTTCCCTTTTTTTAAATGAAAATACTTATTAAAAATTCAAAAATACTATCGATGAAAGATTCTGATATTATTAAATCAGACATTCTTATCGATGGTAAGTACATAAAAAAAATAGAAAAAAATATTAATGATTCAGTAGATAGAATAATTGATGCATCAAACATGTTAACTATGCCAGCCTTTATAAATTGCCACAGCCATGTTGGAATGAGTTTATTTAGAAATTATGGCAAAGAAGTAGACCTAATGACCTGGCTAAATGATTACATCTGGCCTTTAGAAGGTAAATTGATTGATGAAGATGTTTACACTGCAAGTCAGGCTTCTTTCGTAGAAATGGTAAAAAACGGAATTGGGAGCTTTGCCGATATGTATTTTTTCTCAGAGGCAACAATCAAAGCTTCAATAGAAATTGGTATCAGGGGCGAAATATCAAGGGGGCTTTCTATACCAGATCCAGATGACTATAGGCTTAAGGAAAATATCATGCTTTATGAAAAGTATAAAGCAAATGATTTAATTAATATTGGTCTTGGGCCACATGCAATTTATACTTCAGACATCGAACACCTAAAAAAAGTATCAGACTTAGCTGATAAATATAAGATGCCAATTCATATTCATTTATCAGAAACAAAACAAGAAAATGAAGAGTGTTACAAGAGATATAAGATGTCACCAACTGAAGTTTTTGACAAGGCAGGTATTTTTAAGCATAAAACCATAGCAGCACATGGCATATATTTATCTGATTCTGATCTAGATATAATTAAAGAAAATAATGTAACTATTGTTCATAACCCGGCAAGCAATCTAAAATTATCCTCAGGATTCTTAGACCTATCGAGGCTCATAGATAAGGGAATAAATGTTGCATTGGGAACAGATTCTTCAGCTAGTAACAATAAACTATCTATTTTAAGAGAAATGGAACTTGCAGGACTTCTTTCAAAACTTTACTCGTCTAGAAATGTTGAAGCCTATGAGATATTAAAAATGGCAACAATAAATGGGGCAAGGGCTTTAGGTTTAGGAGATAAAATTGGAATCATAAAAGAAGGTAAGCTTGCCGATTTAATCCTAATCAACCTTGATAATATGAATCATAAACCTAATAATAATTTGATAAGCTCTCTAGTTTATTCAACCTATGAATCAGATATTAGATATAATATTATAAATGGAAAAGTAGTATATGAAAATGGTAAAGTTAATAACATTTGCGAAAAAAATTTGCATGAATCAATAAATATATCAAGTAAAAGGCTAGGCATATTGTGATTGGTATAGACATAATATCAGTAAAAAAAATAGAAGAAAAAACCGCTTTATTTTTTAAAAAAGTCTTTACGGAAGAGGAACTTTCTTATGCTA
>CAMEGY010000044.1 GCA_945916625.1 uncultured Anaerococcus sp. | reverse complement strand
ACGATTATAGAAATAAAAAATGGTACCTATCATGAAGACTTAATAGAAAGCTACAAGGGCCAGCTTATGACCTATCGTTGGCTAATTTTAGGCAATAGACAGGAAATAAATAAGATGTATTTATATTTTATAGAAGAAGATAGGCTAATAGAAGTTGAGCCGACAGACTTTGATATAGGAGAAATCGATAAGATAGCAAGGCTTATTATAAGAAATATCGGCTATAGGCGTACTGATGATATAGAAACTTGCAAATTTTGCCAGATGAAATATTTTTGCAAAAGAAATTGAAAGATATCTACTATGTAATACAATATAGATAGGTGATATTATGATAGATACTCAAATGTTAAAGGGGATTATAGATGGAATAATCCTCCACATAATAAAAAACAAAGAAACCTACGGCTATGAAATCATAGAAGAACTAAAGATAAATGGTTTTTATAATATGACAGAAGGCACTGTCTATCCAATCCTATCTAGACTTATCAAAAAAGGCCTAATTTTGGGGACTTTTAAGGAATCAAGTAAGGGACCTAGGAGAAAATATTATTATATAACTGATAATGGTAGGGCTTATTTGGATGATTTTTATAAGTCTTATGATAGCCTAAAGATAGCCATGGACAATGTATTAGAAAAGGGAAATAAATGAGAGTAGATAAGATGATTGGAAACACTGGACTCGATACCAGGAAAAATATAAAAAGAAATGCCAAAAAGGGGGCCCTTGTCATAAATGGGGAGATTGTAAAAGACTCTTCAGTCAAGGTTGATCCCTTTGTAGATGAAGTTTTTTATATGGGCCATTTTGTAGAATATATAGAAAACATCTATTTAATCCTAAACAAACCAGCCGGAGTTTTGTCTGCAACCCAAGATAGGGACAAAACTGTAATCGATCTTTTGGATGATTTTTACCTAAATTATGATATATCAATAGCAGGTAGGCTTGATAAGGATACTACGGGTTTGATATTATTATCAACTGATGGTAAATTTATCCACAAAATAACAAGCCCAAACTCAAATATAACAAAGACCTATGAAGTAAAAACCCGCAATCCAATTGATAAAAGTTTTATAGAAGAATTTAAAAAAGGGGTCTATATAAAAGAAGACGATTATACAGCAAGGCAAGCGAACTTAGAAATAATTAATGAAAGAGAAGCAATCGTCAAAGTCACTGAAGGCAAATACCACCTAGTAAAAAGACTATTTTCAAACTTAGGAAATGAGGTGATTGGCCTAAAAAGAGTAGCCATAGGAGATTTGAAACTCGATCCTTACCTAGGTGAGGGTGACTATAGAGAGTTAACTGAAGATGAATTAGACCTTTTTAAATAAGAGAAACTTCTTATGAAAACACTTGTAAAAACTAAATAGATGTGATATTATTATATTACATTAGAATAATAAGAGAAGCGAGCTTAAGTAATTATAGGCTCGCTTTGTGCGTTTAGGGAGAGATATGCTAGATATTAAAGAAGAGTTGTATGAAAATCCGGTAATTATGGCCATCAAAGATGGCAAAGACTTAAGGGAATGTTTGAAGGAAGAATATTCTGATAATAAGATTGTTTTTGTTCTTTTTGGGAACATAGAAACGATTCCTACAATTGTCAAGAAACTAAAAGATAAGGATAAAATAGTCTTTGTCCACGAAAACCTAATAGAAGGACTCTCTACATCTCACTTTTCGCCTAGTTTTATCAAAAGATACACAGATGCTGATGGAATTATCACTCTAAGGGCGCAAAATGCCTACGAAGCTAGGAAGATTGGCCTATGTACTGTCTTTAGGTTTTTCCTATTAGATAGCCTATCTTACGAGAGTGTCAAAGAAAGTATAAAGAATACTTCCACGGATCTCTTGGAGGTTTTGCCTGGAATTATGCCTAAGGTGGTGACTGAAATTAGCAGAAGGACTGCCACACCTCTTGTAGCAGGGGGACTTATAAGAGATAAGTCCGATGTTGTTGATGCCCTAAATGCGGGTGCTATTGCTGTTTCAAGTTCAAATTATGAAGTATGGAAAATGTAGAGGGATAGATATGACAAAGTACATTATGGCCTTAGATGCTGGAACAACAAGTAACAGAGCAATAATTTTTAATAAAAAAGGTGAGATTATGTCTGTTGCTCAAAAAGAATTTACACAATTTTTCCCACATCCAGGTTGGGTAGAGCATGACGCTACAGAAATCTGGTCAACTCAAATCGGTGTGTGTACAGAAGCTATGGCAAAACTTGGCGTTACTGCTGATGATATTGAAGCTATTGGTATTACTAACCAAAGAGAGACAACTATAGTTTGGGAAAAGGATACCGGAAAACCTGTTTATAATGCAATTGTTTGGCAATGTAGAAGAACTAGCGATATGGCTGACAAACTTGTTGCTGACGGTTATAGGGGCATGATCCAAGATAAGACTGGTCTTGTTGTAGACCCATATTTCTCTGCTACAAAGATTAGATGGATTCTTGATAATATAGAAAATGGTCAACAAAGAGCTGAAAATGGCGAACTTCTTTTCGGTACTGTTGATACATGGTTAGTTTATAACCTAACACGTGGTAAAGTACACGTAACAGACTACTCTAACGCATCAAGAACAATGATCTTTAATATCCATACCCTAGAATGGGATGATGAGCTTCTAGAAATGCTTAATATTCCAAAATGCATGCTTCCAGAAGTTAAACCATCTTCATATGTATACGGTACAACCTTCCCAGGATACTTTGATGGCGAAATCAAAATCGCAGGTATAGCTGGTGACCAACAGGCAGCATTATTTGGTCAAACATGCTTCCAAAAGGGAGATGCTAAAAACACTTATGGTACAGGTGCCTTCCTACTTATGAATACAGGTGAAGAAGCTGTTAAATCTGAAAACGGTCTAGTTACAACAATAGCTTGGGGCCTTGAAGAAGGAAAAGTAGACTATGCACTAGAAGGTTCTATCTTCGTTGCAGGCTCTGCAATCCAATGGCTAAGAGACCAACTAAGAATAGTAGACGCTGCAGATGATACAGAATACATGGCTACAAAAGTAGACGATACAAATGGATGCTACGTAGTTCCAGCCTTTACTGGACTTGGTGCTCCATATTGGGACCCATATGCTAGAGGTTCTATCGTAGGTTTAACACGTGGTACAAACAAATACCACATAGTAAGAGCTGCTCTAGAGTCACTTGCTTATCTAACAAATGACGTATTAGCATCAATGGAAAGAGACGCAGGACACGCCCTTCACGAACTAAAGGTAGACGGCGGTGCAAGTGCAAATAACTTCCTAATGCAATTCCAAGCTGATATGATTCAAACAAAAGTAGAAAGACCAGAAACCCTAGAAACAACAGCACTAGGTGCTTCATACCTTGCAGGTCTAGCTACAGGCTACTACAAAGATAAAGAAGAAATCAAAGAATACAGGCTAGTAGACCACGCTTTCGAACCATCTATTACAAAAGAAGAAAGAGATAAAAAAGATAGAAACTGGCAAAGAGCAATTGCTAGATCATTTGACTGGGCAAAACATTTCGAAGAATGATATTGATTGAAAAGTAAAAAAGTAGTATAATATAAACAAGTTAATAATAGCAGAGAAAAGCGAGCGTAAGTACGAAGATACTTGTGCTCGCTTTTCTGTTTAGTTTTTTACATAAAAGGAGTAAAGATGTTTGATGTAATAATCATAGGTGGAGGAGTTGTAGGAGCTTCAGTAGCTTGCCACCTATCAAAGAAAAAAGGTAAATTTCTATTACTAGAAAAAAACGAAGACGTATGTACAGAAACAACCAAGGCCAACTCCGGCATTTGCCACGGCGGATATGATGCAGAACCTGGCACTTTGAAGGCAAAATTCAACGTTGAAGGTAACCAAATGATGGAAGAAGAAAGCAAGCTATTTGCCTTTCCTTATAAAAAAATTGGTACCCTTGTTTTATGCCACGACGAAAAAGACATGCCAAACCTAGAAAAGTTATACGACTATGGTATAAAAAACGGGGTTAAGGGTCTAAAAATCCTAAATAGAGAAGAAACCCTAGCCTTAGAAAAAAATATAACTGACGACGTAGTAGCTTCATTATATTGCTCTGAAGCAGGAATCTTAGATCCCTTCCTAATGAACATAGCCTATGCAGAAGTATCCAATATCAATGGTGTAGACTATAAGTTTAATACAAAAGTAGAAAAGATAGAAAGGGTAGACGATCATTGGTTACTTCACACAAACCAGGGTGACTTTGAGACTAAGGCTGTTATAAACTGCGCTGGTGTTTATTCAGATGAACTCCATAATCAAATCTCCGAGACAAAGTATGAAATAAAAGCCAGACGTGGGGAATACTTACTACTAGATAAGGAAACAGCAGGTTTTGTAAACCATGTAATGTTCAACCTACCAACTGAAAAAGGTAAGGGAATCTTAGTCACCCCAACCATTGATAATAACACTCTTGTAGGGCCTACATCCGACTTCATAGAAGATAAGAACGATAGGAGATCAACAAGGGAAAGACTCGAAGAAGTAATAGAAAAATCAAATCACACAGTAAGAGACGTTCCAGTTAGGATGGTAATCACATCATTTTCTGGAAACAGAGCCCACGAAGTTGGTGGTGACTTTATTATCGGGGAAAGCGAAGATGGCTTCTTTGACTGTGTTGGTATAGAATCTCCAGGCCTAACCTCATCACCAGCCATTGGTAAATATATGGCAAATCTTGTAGCAGATAAATATGGTTTTTCTGAAAACGGAGACTTTACCTACGATAGAAAACCAATTCCAAAAACAATAGAAATGAGTCTAGAAGAACACTCTGAACTAATCAAGCAAAACAAACTATACGGCAAAATCATCTGTAGGTGTGAATCTGTCACAGAAGGTGAGATAGTAGATGCAATCAACAGACCCCTTGGAGCGACAACTGTAGACGGCATCAAAAGACGTGTAAGAGCAAGCGCTGGTAGGTGCCAAGGTGGATTTTGCTTACCACACCTAATGGAAATCCTAGCCCGTGAGCTTGGTGAAGATATGTCAGATGTAGTTAAAAACTCAAAAGAATCTTACTATGTAGATGGTAGAGTAAAGTAGGAGAAAAGCATGAAAAATTATGATTTAGTAGTAGTAGGTGGCGGCCCTGCAGGTCTTGCAGCAGCAGCCAGAGCCTATGACTGTGGTATAGAAAATATCCTAATTGTAGAAAGAGATAAAAAACTTGGGGGAATCCTTAACCAATGTATCCATAATGGTTTTGGTCTTCATAGATTTAAAGAAGAACTGACAGGTCCAGAATATGCAGGTAGGTACGAAGACATAGTAGCAGAACGTGATATAGATGTCCTTCTAGATACCATTGTAATGGACTTTAGTAAGGATAAGACACTTACACTTATGAACGAAGAAAATGGTATGTTCCAAATAAAACCAAAGGCAGTAATCCTTGCCATGGGTTGTAGGGAAAGACCAAGGGGAGCTCTTAACATACCGGGATCTCGTCCAGCTGGTGTATACTCAGCAGGTACAGCACAAAAACTTGTAAACCTAGACGGTTTTATGCCAGGCAAAAAAGTTGTTATCCTAGGATCAGGTGATATAGGCCTAATCATGGCAAGACGTATGACCCTAGAAGGTGCAAAAGTACAATGCGTTGCAGAAATCATGCCATATTCTGGTGGACTAAAGAGAAATATAGTCCAATGTCTAGACGATTTTGATATTCCACTACACTTCTCAACAACAATTTCAGATATAGTTGGAGATGACAGGGTAGAAGGGGTTTACCTATCAAAAGTAGACGAAAATATGAAAGTCATCCCAGGTACAGAAGAATACGTAGAATGTGATGCGATATTACTTTCAGTAGGTCTAATTCCAGAAAACGAGCTAAGTAGGGATGCGGAAATCAAAATGGATCAAAGAACCAAGGGTGCAGAAGTATCCGATAGGATGATGACATCTATAGATGGTGTATTCGCAGCAGGCAACGTCCTTCACGTTCACGACCTTGTAGACTATGTAACAGAAGAAAGTGAACTAGCTGGAGAAAACGCAGCAGCATATATAAAAGATGAATTTAAGGCTGATAATGAAAAGAAAATCCATTTAACCCCTGGTAATGGCGTAACCTACACAGTTCCTCAATATATAGCCCCAGCTTCAATGAGAGATGAAGTTGTAATAAGATTTAGGGTAAATAATATATACCAAAAATCAAGACTAGTCCTTGAAGTAGACGGTAAAGTTGTTGCCCAAAAGAGAAAAATTGTATTTGCTCCAGGTGAAATGGAAGACTTGGTACTTAAGAAAAGCGATTTAGATGAAAATAGCGAAAAAATCGAAGTAAGATTGGAGAGCTTATGATCAAAGAATTAACCTGTATAAATTGCCCACTAGGATGCACTGTTAGTGTTACAGTAGAAGATGGCGAGATTACAAATATAAGTGGAAATAGCTGTAAGAGAGGCGAAGTATACGCAAGAAATGAACTATCAAACCCAGTTAGGGTAGTAACTTCCACAGCTAGGGTAGATGGAGCAGAGGAATACCTTGTATCAGTTAAAACAGAAAATCCTATTCCAAAGGGAAAAATAATGGAAGTAATGAAAGAAATAAATGAGGCCCACATAGCTGCCCCTGTTGCAATTGGCGATATAATCATAGAAGATGTAGCAGATACAGGAATAAGAGTAATAACCACATCAAAGGCTAGTAAGACTTGAGATAACTTATTGCAAAATAGAAATTTCTTGCAATAAGTTATGGAAGGTAATTATTTAAAGACCTATATATTAAAATAGAAAATTTTTATTAAGTATTCTATATAATCTAATATAGTGAAAATTTGAAATTATTACAGCAAATAAAGAGCCATTTAAAACTAGGCTCTTTATTTAATTTAAAATAGTTTTTAAAACTAGAAAGGATATAATATGTTAAATATTGCACACAGAGGATTTAAAAGTTCGTATCCAGAAAATACCATGCTTGCTCTCAATAAGGCTATAGAAGCTGGGGCCTGCGGTATAGAATTTGATATACACCTTACAAAAGACGGACATTTGGTAATAATTCATGATGAAAATCTTAAGAGAACATGTGGAGTGGATGTTTTTGTAAAAGACCTAAGTCTAGAGGAGTTAAAAACATACGATGCATCTTATCATTATGAAGACTACGAAGAAAAAATATCTACATTGAGAGAGTATTTTGATTATGCAAAAGATCTTGATATTATTACAAACATAGAGATTAAGAATGGAATATATTTTTACGAAAACATTGAAGAAAAGCTATATGAACTTATAAAAGAATTTAATATGGAAGATAAAATAATAATTTCTTCCTTCAATCATAAAAGTATTTTGAAAATGAAAGAAATAGATCAGAGTTTGGAATTGGCTTTTTTAGAAGAGTCAATCCTAGCTGATCCAGTAGGATATGTAAAAGAAAATGGAATCAAA
>CAMEGY010000043.1 GCA_945916625.1 uncultured Anaerococcus sp. | reverse complement strand
TTAGACCCTGAAATATTTATTTTAGATGAGCCTACAGCCGGTCAGGATTTCCGCCATTACACAAAGATGATGGAATTTATCAGAAAACTAAATAAAGACTACGGCCTTACAATCCTCATGATAAGTCATGATATGCACTTAATAGAGGAGTACACAGACAGGTCTATAGTGGTTTGTGATAAGAAAATACTAGCAGATATGAGTCCTGCAAAGCTTTTTTCAAACGAAGAGTTGATAGATGCTGCTAATCTAAGTCAGACAAGCCTATATAAATTAGGTAGACAGCTTAAAAATATTAGCCCGTTTGATTTTATAGAAGGCTTTATCGGCTACGAAAGGAGTTTAAGGGATGAATAACACATTAGGTTATATAAAAAACGACACACGGATTCACAAACTCTCAGGTACAACAAAACTAATCGCCTTCATAGTCCTATCAATTATCGTAATGACAAGCTTTGATACGAGATTTCTAATACTTGTGATATTAGTATCCCTTATCGCTCTCAGGATGGCAGAAATACGATGGAATGATGTGGCCTTTTTGGTAAAAATCGTTGCGGTATTTTCTGTTATAAACCTACTAGCTATTTACATTTTCGAACCAGACTACGGAGTGAAACTCTACGGATCTAGGGCTATGATTTTGGGCAAAGGTCCCTATGCCCTGACCTTAGAGCAAATTTTTTATGAATTAAATGTGGCTCTTAAGTATTTTTCAACAATTCCTCTGGCTATGGTCTTTATCTTTGCAACAGATCCATCTGAGTTTTCGTCAAGTTTGAATAAGATAGGGGTGTCATATAAAATCTCCTACGCTGTTGCCCTTGCCCTAAGATATATACCTGATGTACAAAATTCATATTTTGAAATAAGAGAGGCAAACCAGGCTAGGGGGCTTGAAATGAGCAAAAAGAGTTCCTTTATGAAAAGAATAAAGGCAAGCTCAAATATCATAATGCCCCTTATTTTTGACAGCCTAGAAAGAATTGAAACCATATCCCAGGCCATGGAACTAAGGCGTTTTGGTAAGAATAAAACCAGAACTCGGTACAGGGAAAAGCCTTTCTGTAAAAATGACCTTTATGTCCTAATTGGAGTAGGGGTCATAGCAATAATTGGAATTTCTTTATTTTTTGTAAACCAAGGCAGGTTTTACAATCCATTTTAATAAAAACATATAAATGTTTTTTACTGGCTACAGTTCAAAAAAAACTGCAGTCAGTATTTTTTTGAAAATTTTTAATAAAATATAAAAAAGAATCTAATATCGTTAAACGTTGATATTCATTATCTTTCTAAAGAAAAAATCTAGTTAGTTTAATTTTTAATGAAATAATATTTCGTTATATATAGTTAGATAATTGACATTTCTCTTATTATTGGTTATAATTAACATGTATTAAACGATTTCATTATTTTTTCAGGAGGAAATATGAAGAAAACATTCAAATCAATAATGGCCCTATCACTTGCAGTTGTGATGACAGCTTGTGGTGGTGCTAAAGATGGCGGAAAAGAAGCAGCTGATGGTGGCAAAGAAGCTAACAAGGATGCTAGTGCAAAACTAAGCGTACAAGTAGAAGAAGCTTGGCTACCTCATTACGAAAAAGCGGCTGAAAGAGTTAAGGAACAATTCCCTAATGCAGAGATTGAATTTAAGACCTTAGGCGCATTTGATCACTTAGACATCATAGACGCAACAGATGCTTCAAACGAGGACGTAGCTGACTTATTCGCTATACCAGCAGACAGACTTTATGGTCTACATGGAAATGATATCCTTGCCGGAATCGATTCCAAAAAACTTGCTGATGAAATTGGCGGATGGGATGATTTTGATGCTGGTATTGGTGGAAACTTCAATATCGATGGCGAATATTTTGCATTCCCATACAATATCGAAACACTTATTACCTATGTAAACAAGGCTAATGCTGAAGAAAAAGGTGTTGACCTAACAAAACCAATAGAAATTAACGATGTAGCAGATGAATCAACAGTTCTACTACCAATCTTTGATGCTTGGTACGGAGTTGCTGCAACAAACTCTTCAGCAATTGAACTATTAGGCAAAAATGAAGATGGAACACTTTTCTCAGACTTCACAAAAGAATGGGATGAGCTTGAACCAGAAAAACAAGCAACAATTAAAGCACTTTTTGAATACTGGAAAAAACACAATGAAGCTGGCACACAATTATTCGACGCTGACGCTGGTTGGGGATATATCGATGATACATTCAAAGCTGGTAATGGCGGTGTTGCAAGACTTGGTGGACCATGGGATGCAGCTCCAATTTCAGAACAAGCTGGAGAAGGCAACCTTGAAATTTATCCAATCGGACAACTTCAAATCGCAGGAAAAGCTCTTACTCACTGGCAAGGTGGATGGGGACTTGCAATGAACGCTAGAATCGAAGAAGACGCTGACAAAGTTGCTATCGCAGAAGCAATGATTAAAGAAATTGTAAACCCAGAATTTGCATCTGACCTTTATAAGGCAACAGGTAAGGTTCTTGAAAACGTAAGCGCTGAAACTTATGAAGGAATGGATCTTCCAGAAACTGATAAGAAAATAATCTCAGCTACAATCGAATCTTACAAAGAAGCTCCAGCTAGACCACTATTTAAAGAGTGGGGCGATGTTTGGGATACCTACAAAAACGCTATACTTTCTTGGAACTCTGTAAAACCAGCTGACGAAAAAGCAGCATATGCAGAACTAAAGGCATCATTTGATTCAATGATGGCAAACTTTAACCAATAATATAAATATCAGGGGGCGTCCAAAGGGATTGCCCCTTATATTAAAAAGTTATGGAGAAAGTAAAACAAAGGGAAAAATTTTTATTAAAAATACTTATTGTATCAGCCTTAATCATCCTAAATTTTAGCCTAGAGGCTATGATGATGGCCAAAGATCCGAGTGTTTTTGATACTGTTTCTAAATTAAAACCAGGACTTAGTTATGACGATTTTTTAAATTCGATTATATTTTCTTTATTCACCAAGGTGATCAATCCCATAACTATATCCCTATACACTTTTTTTACTATTAAAAAATACGGAGTAAACAAGACCTACAAGCTATTTTTCGGGGCAATGACAATTATTTCTATAGTCAACCTCTTTTTTACATTTAGTCTAGGTTCTGTATTTTATTATTTGGGACTTATTTTAAATATAATCTTATTAATAGTAATAGTAAGGCAAGAAAGGTAAGAGAAATGACTTATGAAAAGAGCCTTATAGATAGGAGGGGCAGAACTTTTCCGAGGAAGAATCAGTATATAATTGATCTTATCGAGGCTAAGGAAAAGGGTACCAGCCCTAAATATACTAAAGCAAACCATCCATACAACATAAAACTAAAAGAATATGAGGATAAGAAAAAATCACTTTTAGAAAAAGCTAAAAGTGAAGCAAATTCTGCCCCAAATCTTCCAGAAGATAAGAATCTTAAGGCCCTCTTTGTAGAAACACTGGTGGCAGATAAGATGTATGCTTTCTACGAAGAAAATAAAGAACTATCCTATGATAGCCTTTTAGACTATAGGCTAAATGAACTTGATAGAACAGAAATACCAAAGATTTTAGACCACGATAAATTTCTAAAAGACAGCCTAAAAGATGCAAAAGAACGACAGAAAAACCTAAGCCAAGAACAAATTAATGAAAAAATCAAGTTCTTGGACGCAGACAGAAAAGTTTTAAAAGAAAAATACGAACACGATGTCGCTGAAATAGAAGAAGCCTTCAAGGAAGAAAGAATCTCCAAAAAGGCCTACAAGGCTACAAAAGAGCAATTAAAACAAAAATTTAAGGACCAAAACCTAAAAATTGACTATAGAAATCCGGAAATCTCTATTAAAGAAGAAATTGAATCCTTAAATTATAAGCTTAAGGCAGACCTTAAGCATTCGCTAAAGATACTAGAAGAAGAAAGGTCTGACGCAAGACGAAGGACGCCTGTTGAAATAGACAAGGAAAAACCATTCAAATCTATAATAACAGCGCCACTTCCAGGCCTTGGCCAGCTTCTAAATGGCCAGTGGCAAAAGGCACTTATGCTTTTATTTGGAAGCTTGTTTATATATTTTATAGCAATTCCTTATGCCCTAGGCTTTGGCAACTACCAAGGAGAGGGTATAGCAGGTCTTATTTCCCTTGCCCAAGGTGGCAAGAGACTTGACAGGTCCATAATCTTTATGATCGAAGGTATCTTGGCCCTTGCCTTTATCCTAATTGGACTATTTATCTTTATAAGCTCATTCCTAGATGCTTTTAGGACAGAAAAAGACCAAATGAAAGGTATTAGACCAAATTCATTCTTTGAAACAAGAAAATACCTAAGAACAGATGGTTTCCCATACCTAATAACCACACCAGCCCTATTGGTAATAATTTTTATAGTAATTGTGCCAATAGTCACAGCCATACTAATTTCCTTTACCAATATGGATCCACAACACCAAAACAAATTCGAATGGGTTGGTCTAAATAACTACGTATCCATAGCTAAGGGACAGGGTATAGCAGGCAAGGCTTTCTGGAATATCTTCGGTTGGACAATTATGTGGACCCTACTTGCATCCACACTTGCAATTGTACTGGGCTTTATCTTTGCACTAATGGTTAACAACGAAAGAATTAAAGGCAAAAAGTTCTTCAGAACTATATACTTATTGCCATGGGCAATACCAGCCTTTATAACAATCATGTTCTTCTCAATCATGACCAGCCGTGGCGGTGTTATAACAGAGGCAGTAAATGCAGTCTTTAACACCTCGCTAGATATCAAAAACAACACAGTCCAAACCAGGACAGCACTGGTCCTACTCCAAGGATGGCTCGGACATTCTTATATATTCCTACTTACAACTGGTGTACTACAAGCTATACCAAAGGACTTATATGAGGCAGCAAGCATAGACGGAGCTACAGGCTTCCAAAGGACACTTAAGATTACTATTCCTTTGGTACTTTTCCAAATATCTCCAATGCTTATAAACCAATACACATTCAACTTTAACAACTTCTCAATAATTTACCTATTTAATGGCGGTGGACCATTTAACCCACAAGTCTATGGTAACTTAGCGGGATCAAGTGATATTTTGATTTCATACATCTACAACTTGACTATGAACAGTCAATACCAAGCTATAGGAGCTGCCATTACAGTATTTATCTCAATAATACTTATAGTAATCTCCTACTTCGGATATATGAAGTCATCAGCCTTCAAGGAGTATTAGTATGTTTAAGAAGAAAAATAAAAATAAAGACCTCTACCTTTCAGACCTCCAGCCACTTACAGCTGCAGGCAAGGTAGCTCTTACAATCTCTTACCTAATCTTATTTATATGGGCTGCGATTATACTTATACCACTTGCAATAATGGTTATATCATCATTTAACGGCAACCAAGGTCAGTATATATCAATGACAGGTGAGTTTGTATTTTCAACAAAAAACTTTAAATACTTGTTTGAAGAAACTCAGTTTTTAAGATGGGTATTAAATACACTTAAGATAGCAACAGCAACCACAATCCTTACCCTAATCTTTGTATCTTTTACAGGATATGCTTATTCAAGATTTAGATTTAAGGGCAAGAAAGCAAGTCTTATAACCATAATGCTAGTGCAAATCATTCCAGCTTTCGCAGGAATTACTGCCTACTACGCAATCCACACAATTATTTCAGGTGTGGTACCAGTATTTACTCGCTCTATGATGCTGATTTTGATCTACTCTGGCGGGGCAATAGCAGGTAATACCTTTATCCTAAAAGGCTACCTTGATTCTATTTCCCAAGAGCTTGATGAGGCTGCAAGAATAGACGGATGTTCAAACCTCCAAGTTTATAGGCTGATTATTATGCCACTTGCAAGACCGATGCTAGCTATAATTGCTTTACAATGCTTTATAGGACCATTTCTTGATTACATGATGCCAAAGATACTCTTGACTAATCCAGCAGATTACACCTTGGCAACAGGCCTATTTACCCTAATTTCAGACGTAAGAAATATGAACCAACCGGCCTTTGCAGCAGGCGGCTTCTTATCAGCTATACCTGTTATGCTCCTATTCTTGTTCCTACAAGATGAGTTAGTTGGAGGATTGTCATCAGGTGCAGTGAAAGGATAAAATAATGAGAGTTAAATTAGATAATTTAGGAAAAAAATATGAAGGTAGGGACAAATTTACCATCAGACACATAGATCTAGATATCAAAGATAAGGACTTCTGTGCAATCTTAGGTCCTTCAGGATGTGGTAAATCAACCCTAGTTAGAATGATAGCAGGGCTAAACTCAATTACAGAAGGTACCCTATATTTTAACGATAAAATAATGAATACAGTAGAGCCAAAGGATAGGGATATTGCCATGGTATTCCAATCTTACGCCCTCTACCCACATATGACAGTATATGATAACATGGCCTTTTCTCTAAAGATGAAAAATGAGAGAAAAGAAGTAATCGACCAAAGAGTTCAAGAAGCGGCAGACATCTTACAACTAAGAGACTACCTATATTCTAGACCATCAGACATCTCAGGTGGTCAAAGACAAAGGGTTGCCCTAGGACGTGCCATAGTAAGAAAACCAGCAGTATTCCTTATGGACGAGCCGCTTTCAAACCTTGATGCCAAGCTTCGTGAGCACATGAGAGTTGAAATTGTAAGAATTCATAACCAGCTAGAAACAACCAGTTGCTATGTAACTCACGACCAAACAGAAGCGATGACCATGGCAACAAAGATAATCCTACTTGACCAAGGTAAAATCCAACAAGTAGGTGCACCAAATGAGTTCTATCAAAGACCAGAAAATCTCTTTGTAGCAGGCTTTATCGGATCTCCTACTATGAATATCATAGAAGGTAAGATAGAAAATGGTATCTTTGTCAACAAATCAGGCCTAATTAAAGTAAGGGCAAATGATAAAGATAGTCAAGTCCTTAAAAATTATGAAGGTAAGGAAGTATCCTTAGGTATAAGGTCAGAAAGATTTATACCAGGAGATAAAGGCTATAACGCAGTAACTTCTACAATAGAAGTTATAGAAATGCTAGGTAAGGAACAAATCATCTATTCAAGAATGGATGATGGAACTGAGCTAGTAGTAAGTCAACCAGGCCACTATGAATATAGAATAGGCGAAAGCCACACCTTCAGCCTAGACCCAGAAGCTCTCCACTTCTTTGATGGAGAAACAACTGATAGGATAAATTAAATCAAAAAGTCGGAGAACTCCTCCGACTCAGACTGTAGACAAAGTAGATGAAAAACTCAAGTTCATCTACTTTTTCTTTGCGATAAACGCTTAAATCAAGCCATCTTTGGGTATAAATATACTAAAGATGGAGGAAGTTATGCTACATAAAAACGAAAAAAATAATACCGAGCAAGTGCAAATGGTGTCAGTAGAACAACTAGTCCCAAAAGATCACATATTAAGAAAAATAGACAAATACATAGACTTTAACT
>CAMEGY010000042.1 GCA_945916625.1 uncultured Anaerococcus sp. | reverse complement strand
GACAAAAAAGAACAAATAATTTCTGACATCTTTGTAGTAGAAAAAATCGACCAAGAAGGTGTGACTGTAGCTAGAAAATCAAACAAAGAAGATAAGTACCTAGTTCCTAAAAAAGACTTTGGCAAACTTATGATAAAAGAAGGCGGACAATACAAAATCTACACAGATGATGTAGTCCTAACATCTTATCCAGCTCAATTTGGCAAGATTTTCAAAATCGAAGAAGTAATGAAAGAAGCTCCAAAAGAAAAAGATAATAAAAAAGAAAACAAGAAAGAAAACAAAAAGGGAGCTAAAAACCCTAAGACTGGCCTAATCGGCACATCTATGACCCTAGTGGCCCTAGGAGTTGCAAGCCTAGCTTATAAAAAAACCAAAGAATAAGCTAAAATAAAAACAAGTAATAGATAATATTTCCTCAAGGAGACCACAAAAAATCGGTCTCTTTTCTTTTATTTGCTATTTGTGATAAAATTATATTAGAAATAAGTCTTTTATAAAGCATATAACTTTTACAAATAAAACTAGGAGATATTATGAAAAAATTTGTTAAGCTAATCTTCGCAGGGTTTGTATTAAACTTAAGTCTAGCTGGTACAGCCTTTGCAGGCGTTGAGGAAGATATTTTAGAAGCTGACATAAAAACAGCTATAAAAGAAAGTGTGGACGGGAAATTAATCTATCAGGTAAATGTAAAAACCGTCTATGGTCCAAGCGATGTTGATATCTATTGGTCAAATGTTGATACAGACAGCCTTCCATCTGCATCTACAATCAAGCCTTTTATAGGCCTTGCCCTTATGGATAAGGTAGAAAAAGGCGAGCTTACTTACACTAAGGAGATCAAAAACGATTTGGATTTGTCACTAAAAGAGTCAGATAATGACGCAACTAACAGGTTGATTGAAGCTGTGGGTGGATTTGACCAGGTAAATTCCTATATAAAAAACCTTACAAAAAAAGATAGGACAAAGCTAAATAGGCTAATGCTTGGTAAGGGCGATGAGAATACAGCAAATGCCAAAGACCTATCCAGGTCAATCTATGAGATATATAGAAATGATTCAGAAATAGCAAAGGATATGGCAAATTCTCTTTCAAAATCTACTAGCAAAAGAAACAAGCTACTTAAAAATATCAACAAGTCCTATAAGACCATGAACAAAACCGGTGAGCTTAAAACAATCGAAAATGACCTTGCCCTAATAGAGACAAAGTCAAATGCTTTTATAATTAGCGCCATGACAGAAAACAATAACTATATGGATAAGTACAATCAAATCCTCCTTATAAATAAGCTTGGATCTGATGTGACAAAGGCCTATGAAAAGTATGAGGCAGCCTATGGTGCAAAAGAAAAGGCAAGCGAATCTAAGATAATAAATAGGCTAGATAGCAGGGAGAAAAAGCTAGCCTATGCTGTCTATAAAAATCAAACCTTTATAAGCGCAGCTAAAATCCTCCTAGAATCTGACCTTAAGGCGGTAGATGAAATAAGGTCAGAACTAAAAACCCAAGTAAAAAGCTCTGAAATTCTTCTTGAAAAATCTAAAAAAACCCTAGCTAAATTTTCAAAAGAAGAAATAACAAATGATGAGGATATGATTGTCAACCTGGTAAGGCTTATTTATACCAACAAAGAAAATAATTCTGATATAAATAAAAACCTAGCCCTAGCCTTTTATAGGAATAAGGTCGCCGTAAGGGCCGGCAAAACTATCCTAAAAGAATCACCAAAAACAAGTTTAAATATAAGAAAACCCCTTCTTAAAAATATCAAGGACTCAGAAGAAATTTTTGTCAAAATGGATGAGTATTTTGATAAAATCAATGAAGAATCCTAAAAATCTTATATAATAATCCTATGATACTAATAGCTGATGAAATAATAAGGGTTGATAAGTATATATCTGACGAGCTTGAGGAAATCCCAAGAGAGAAGATAAAGGACTTTATCAAAACTTCTTTAATAAAAGTAAATGATAGAAAAATAAAACCATCCTTCAAACTGGAAATGGGAGATGAAATCTTTATAGATGACTCTCTTTTTGAGGTGCCGGAAATTGTGGCAGAGGATATTGCCCTAGATATTGTCTACGAAAACGAAGACTATGCGGTAATTAATAAGCAAAAAAACCTAATTGTCCACCCAGCAGGATCTATTGTGACAGGAACTCTGGTTAATGCACTTCTTTTCAAATACGGTTACGACGGCCTTTCTCACATTGGAGGAGAGGACAGGCCCGGCATTGTCCATAGACTTGATAAGGATACGACAGGCCTTATGGTAATAGCAAAAACCAATGAATCCTACCATTATCTAAAAAAGCTTTTTGAAACCAGACAAGTTAGGAAGGAATATCTTGCAATTGTCTTTGGGAATTTTAAAGAAAAAAAAGCTAGGATAGAAAATTATATGGATAGGGATCCCCACAACAGAAGGAAGATGGCAGTTAGGCCAAATGGACGAGTTGCGATTTCAGAATATGAGGTAATAAGCGAAACAGATGGCTTTAGCCTGGTAAAAGTCCATATAATTACAGGCAGAACTCATCAAATCAGAGTCCATATGACAGATTTAAACCACCCTCTTCTAGGTGATCCAGTCTATGGAAATTACAAACACAAATTTAATCTTGATTATCCGCTCCTTCACTGTACCCACCTAGCTTTTACAGATAAGGACGGTAAACAAGTGTCTTTTGATCAAGAAATTCCAGAAGATTTTGAAAAATACAAAAATATTTTAGGCCTATAAGTTTATCAAGCTTATAGGTTTTTTGTTAAAAATTTGTGAAAATATTGTAGAATTTGATGAAAAAACTGGTAAATTAAAATTATAAAATAAACGATTTCAAAAATAATTAAGGAGAGGAAATGGATAGAGATCTAGGTATCAATTTATGTAGAGTAACTGAAGCAGCTGCCCTTGGTTCTGGAAAATATCTTGGTCAAGGCAAGAAAAATGATTCTGATAATATTGCAGTTGATCAAATGAGGGCAATGTTTTCATATCTTGATATAAATGGAAAGGTTGTTATAGGTGAGGGGGAAATTGATGAAGCCCCTATGCTTTATATTGGAGAGCAGATAGGAGACCCTGATGCCCCTAATCAGGTGGATATAGCGGTAGATCCAATTGATGGTACAACTTCACTTGCAAATGGTACAAGTAATTCTATTTCAGTTATTGCTGTAGCTCCAGAAGGCTGCCTGTTAAATGCACCTGATGTTTACATGAAAAAAATTGCCGCAGGTCCACTTGCCAAGGGAAAAATAGATATAAATAAACCAGTCAAGGAAAATATAGAAAATGTGGCCAAGGCCCTTGGTAAAAAGATAGGTGATGTGACAGTATCTGTCCTACATAGAGAAAGGCACGAAGGCTTAGTTAGAGAGATTAGGGATGCAGGAGCAAGAATTTCTATGGTTGAAGATGGGGATATACTTACAGCTATAGCAACCTGTTTATCTAATGGTAAAATCGATTTGATTATGGGAGTAGGCGGAGCCCCAGAAGGGGTAATTGCAGCAGCAGCCCTTAAGTGTCTTGGAGGAGACTTCCAAGGTACTTTTGCCCCATCAGATTATAAGCAGGTCAAAAGATGCCTAAATATGGGGGTTGATTTTGATAAAGTCTATAATATTGACGACCTTGTAAAAGGCGATGATGTAATCTTTGCTGCGACAGGTATTACTGACGGGACCCTTCTAAAGGGAGTTTCTTATATGAATAACAACATGGCCCAAACCCATTCCCTACTTTTGAGACTACCTAGTGGAACAATTAGGTATATAGATTCTATCCACAAGCTTGACCAAAAATTAGATCAGAAATAAGATTTTAACGGCCCTAAGTATCTTTAGGGTCTTTTTATTTTTAAAATAAGTTTTTATCTATATATTTAATTGAATAATGGTTTTTAAGCCTATATAATATATAGTGGATTAAAATCATTATCAATTATTTTACGAAATCAATAATTAGTCTTTATATATAAAAGCATGGTCATGTATCCTGGCTTTATATACTATATTTGATTGAAATTTTGTATAATAAGGGTAGGATAAGTGAAGAATTGGAAGGTGAAGAATTTGGCATTATTTAATTTATTTAAATCATTTAGTCAAAAAGAAATCGATGAAAACAATAAAATAGTTAAAAAGATTTTAGCACTAGATGAAGATATGCAAAAGTTAACTGATGAACAGTTACAACATAAAACAATTGAATTTAAAGAAAGATTAAAAAACGGTGAAACCCTAGATGACCTCCTTGTTGAGGCCTTTGCAGTAGTTAGAGAAGCAAGCGATAGGGTTCTTGGTATGAAGCATTATCCAGTGCAGCTATTAGGTGGTATTGTTCTACATAATGGACAGATTGCAGAAATGAAGACTGGTGAAGGTAAGACTCTTGTAGCTACCCTACCATCTTATCTAAATGCCCTTGCAGGCAAGGGTGTCCATGTAGTTACTGTAAACGACTACCTTGCAAAGCGTGACCAGGAGTGGATGGGTAAAGTTCACACTTGGCTAGGACTTTCTGTAGGTTGTATTATCTATGGACTTACCAACAGCGAAAGACGCGAAAACTACAACGCAGATATTACCTACGGTACAAATAACCAATTTGGTTTCGACTACCTAAGAGATAACATGGTTATATATAAAGAAGACATGGTTCAACGTGGACTATTTTACTCTATAGTTGACGAGGTGGACTCAATCCTTATAGATGAGGCGAGAACACCACTTATTATCTCTGGTCAAGGTGATGAATCTACGGACACCTATGAAAAAGCAAATGAATTTATTAAAACTCTTGAAGGTAGGATCCTAGATCCAAATGAAGATGCTGATATTGACCCATTTGATAGGGAATTTAAGGTAGAAGACGTAGACTTCCTTGTAGATGAAAAGAGAAAAACATCAAACCTTACAGAGAAGGGTACAAAAAAGGCTGAAGATTTCTTTGGCATAGATAACTTATCTGATACAGAAAACCTAGAATTATCTCACTATATCAACAACGCCCTTAAGGCAAATACAACAATGACAAAAGACATCGACTATGTTGTAAACCACGGCGAAGTTGAAATCGTAGATGAATTTACTGGTCGTATCATGCAAGGTAGGAGATTCTCTGACGGACTCCACCAAGCTATAGAAGCTAAGGAAGGCGTAGAAGTTAAGGCAGAAAGTAAGACACTTGCCACCATTACCTTCCAAAACTACTTTAGAATGTATGATAAATTATCAGGCATGACTGGTACTGCAAAGACAGAAGAAGATGAATTTGACGAAATTTATAAGCTAGACGTAGTTGAAATCCCAACTAACAGACCAGTTCAAAGGGAAGACGACAACGACTATGTATATATCAACGAACGAGGCAAATTCAATGCTATTATAAACGAAATTAACAAGGTCCACGCTACAGGCCAACCAATCCTTGTAGGTACAATTTCTATCGAGGCAAGTGAAAGACTATCAGATGCCCTTAAAAAAGCTGGTGTCAAACACACAGTCCTAAACGCTAAAAACCATGAAAGAGAAGCGGAAATTGTTGCCCAAGCAGGAAGACTTGGTGCAGTTACAATTGCAACCAACATGGCAGGACGTGGTACAGATATTACTCTTGGCGGTAACGTAGACTTCATGGCAAAACAAAAGCTAAGAAGAGAGGGTGTTTCTGAAGAATTAATTGAAGAAGTTGATTCATTCTCAGCTACAGACAATCAAGAAATCCTAGATATCAGAAAGAGATTTAGACACTATAAAGATCAATTTAGACCAGGTATCAAGGAAGAAGAAAAACAAGTATTAGAAGTAGGTGGCCTATATATAATTGGTTCTGAAAGACACGAATCAAGACGTATAGACAACCAGCTTAGGGGTCGTTCAGGCCGTCAAGGTGACCCAGGCAAGTCAAGATTCTTTATATCTCTAGAAGATGATCTAATCAGACTTAACGGTGGGGAAGCTGTGGCAAAATTTGTCCAAAAAGCTGACTTTGACGAAAATGAACCAATAGTTTCAAGAATGGTTTCAAGATCGATTGAAAAGGCTCAAACAAGAGTAGAAGCAAACAACTTCGCTACAAGAAAAAGAGTCCTACAATACGACGACGTAATGAATAAGCAAAGAACTATAATCTATAACGAAAGACGTCAAGTTCTTATGGGCGAAGACATGAAAGAAACTATCCTAGATATGATCAAGGATGTAATAAGAACAGCAGTTTATACCTTTACAAACTCAGAAGTTAAGCCAGAAAATTGGGAAATGACAGCCCTACTTAACTATCTAAACGGTCTTGGTGTGCCTGTAACTCAACTTCATTTTGAAAATATAAACTCATACACCCAAGATAACCTAATCGAATATATTACAAATGCTACCCTTGCAAAATATGCTGACAAAGAAGCGACCTTCGGACCAGATAATATGAGAGAAGTAGAAAGGGTAATCCTTCTAAGGGTAATCGATCAAAAATGGATGGATCACATAGATGCAATGGATCAAATGCGTAAAGAAATCGGCGTTAGGGCAATGGGCCAAGAAGACCCTGTAAGAGCCTACACCAACGAAGGTTTTGAAATGTATGAAGAAATGACCAGAGCAATCCAAGAAGAAACTGTAAAATACATGATGAATGTAGAAATCAGACAAAACATCCAAAGAAAGCAAGTTCTAGTACCAGAAGATGCTAGCCACGACGACGTAACTGGTTCTTCAACTGATGAAGAAGACTACGAAAGTTTAAATAGGGCAGAGCGCAGAAGACTAGAGCGTGAAGCTAAGAAATCAACAGTAAAGAAATAATATGAGAGAAATATTTGAACTAAAAGAAGAAATAAAAAATCTAGAAGAAACTTTAAGCTTAGTAGGAGATAGTCTTTGACCCGGCTAAGCTAAAGGAAGAAATCGACAAACTTCAAAGTGAGACTCTAAAGCCAGACTTTTGGGATGATTCTGATAAGGCATCTAAAACTATGGCTAATCTGTCTAACAAAAAGGAAGACCTTGAGGAATACCAATTCTTAAGGGATTCTCTAAACGACAACAAAGACCTAATAGATCTAGTTGAACTAAGTGATGAAGACGAAACAGAGACTCTAAAAGATGTCGATTCTAATCTAAAAGATTTAAGTAAAACAATAAACAGTCTAAAACTTAAGACTCAACTTGACGGAGAATATGATAGGAATAATGCATACCTATCTATAAATGCAGGTGCAGGTGGTCTAGAGGCGACAGACTGGGCAGATATGCTTTTTAGGATGTATAAAAGATATTGTGAAAATAAAGGCTTTAAGGTAGAAGTTAAGGATTTAAACAACGAAGAAGCAGGGGGAATTAAGTCAGTAACCCTACATGTAATAGGACCTTACGCCTATGGCTACCTAAAGGCAGAAAAAGGAGTCCACAGACTTGTAAGAATATCTCCTTTTGATAGCCAATCTAGACGTCATACATCCTTTTCTTCGGTAGATATATTTCCAGAATTAGATGAGGATACA
>CAMEGY010000041.1 GCA_945916625.1 uncultured Anaerococcus sp. | reverse complement strand
CGTCAATTTTATTTAAAATGCTAGTCAGATTATTTTTCAAATCATCGACTTGATCAAGTTCATCAAGTCTTGATTGCATAGAGTCATAATACGATTTTATTTCTTCGATGTTATTTCCATATTTTCTCTTTATGTCGAATATTTTCCTATTTAAGTCTTCTAAGACTTCTAACCTTTCTGGATCTGAAGAAAGATTATCGACATAAGAATCTGCTTCTGCATAAATATCATTAATTTCATCAGAAATAGACATAAGTCTGTTATAAATATCTGAAGATTTTGGATCCATATCGATAAAATCATCTATAAAAGATGCAGTTTCTCCAATTATTTTGCTTAATGTCGGTATTTGATAATCGTCTGAATCTATGAGATTTATCATTTGATAGTAGGCTTCTTTTAGATTTGAAACATTGCTTAATTTTTTATATTCAGCTTCTAATTCTTCTTCGTCTATGTTGAATAAATCTATGCTATCTATCTCATCTATTTGATAATTTAATAAGTCTCTTTCCCTGCTTATTTCCTCATCTGATAAGTCTAGATTTTCGAAGCGACTAATATAGTCAGATTTTTCCTTGTATAAGGTTTTCAACTCTTTTTTTATGTCCTTAGTTTCTTGATCATTTTGATAAGAATCTATGAGATTAATATAATTAGACTTATTCATATAGATATTAGAATCACCTTGCTTATATATATCAATTAAGTCTTTGCTAATATCATTTAGCAAACTAAGATTAGATAACCTACCATTAATTCTAATGTTTGAAGAATTTTTGCCTATATTTCTTGTAATAATAAGCTTATCATCATCAAAGCTGATACCATAGCTTTCTAATTTTTTTATATAGTCTTCATCAAGGATGAATACTGCTTCTATAATTGTATGATCTTTAAAATTACCTATAATGTCCTTACTTGCCCTTTTTCCTAAAATTAGATTTATTGCTTCTAAAATAATAGATTTACCAGAGCCTGTCTCTCCAGTAAGGACATTAAACTTATTTTCAAAAAATATATGGTCTTTTTTTATTATAATAAAGTTATCTATGAATAGCTCTTTTAGCATTATTTGACTAAATCCCTGATTTCTTCAACAAGATCATCTATAGTTTCAAAATCTTTTGGTGTTATAAATATTGTATCGATACCTGTTACAATACCTCCTACATTTTCAAGCTTTGCATTTGTTATGTATTGGCCGCAAACAGTTGCGCAATAGGATATTGTTTTAATCACTATAAGTTGAGCTGATTTTTCTACTGATAATACAGCTTCCTTGAAAATCTTTTCTATTCTTTCAGTGAGTGTATCATAGACTGCATCAACAACTGTATATTTGTATTCATAATCGTCGCTTTGTACTTTTGATATTCTTAGTTCTTTGATATCTCTAGATATAGTCGCCTGAGTTGCATTAACCCCTTGGTCTCTAAGGATCTCTGACAGCTGACTTTGAGTTCTTACTTCATTATTTTGTATTATGTCTAAAATTAGTCTTTGTCTAGTATACTTCTTCATTTCTTCCCCTAATAACTTCGATTTGTTAGGTAATCTATTAAATTTAGCAAAACTTCATTATTATCAAAGCTCTTTAAAGCTTCTTTAGCATTTAGATTTACAGTGTTTAAAACTTCTTCAGCTTTATTTCTATCCATGAGATTAAGTATATTTAGCTCGTCTTCATAAGTATCTTCGAGTAAATCATCTTGAATTTGAAAAGCCAAGCCTAAGTTATAAGCAAAATTTTCGATTTTAAGAATTTCTTCTTGGGACTTTCCACAAATTATTGCCGCAGATACGCAAGCTGCCTTAAATAAGTCTGATGTCTTTTTGCTATAGACTTCAAAAAGGTAGTCTTTATTATAAGTTTTAGCTTTCCTTAAATCCAAAACTTGTCCACCAATCATCCCTTTTCTTGATGCACGTTCTAATATGTAAAGTCCTGCTTTTAGGTAATCACTATTATCTAAACCTATCTTGTTTATAATTAAACATGCTTCATTCAAAAGAGCATCACCGGTTAGTATTGCAATATCTTCACCAAATTTTTTATGTACGCTATCCTTACCTCTTCTATAGTCATCATCATCCATTGCTGGCAAATCATCATGAACTAAAGAATAGGCATGGATAAATTCAAGAGCTAACGCTAGCCTGTAGTCATTGTCACATATTTCTTGCGAAAACATTTTCTTACTTTCGAGATACAGAAAAGCCCTCACTCTCTTGCCGCCGTCACTAGCATAGAGCATTGCTTTTTCTATTAAACCTTCTAAATTATAGTAGTTCTGAACTTTCCTATCTATAATATTTTTATTGTTATTTAATACTTCTAAAAACTTTTCCCTATTCATCATTACTTATTATTTCTACCTTAGCCTTATAATCTTCAAGCTTTTCCTCTAGGCCTTTATACATTTTCTTTGCTTCATTATAAAGCCTAATAGATTCATCTAAGTTATCCTTATTGTTTTCAATTTTTTCTAGTGTTTCCTCTATTTTTTTGTACTGGTCTTCAAATGACTTATCCATCGATTATCCTTGCTTTCCTACTTCCATCACTAAATTTTATCTCTAATTCATCTCCCATTTTAAGATTATGTGCAGAATAGATTTTTTTATCCTTAAATAGTATTTCAATTTCTTTCTTTCTGAATTCTAATATCTTTTCCAAAACATCAAATTTATAAGATAAGTTCTTTATCTTATTGTTGTTATAATTGAGATTATCTTGGATTGTTTTGTCAATATTTTTTCCCAGTTTATGGAGACTGTTAATTTTTTCATCAATTAAGGCCTTAGGAGATATACTATTAACCTTTGACTTTAGAATTTTTAATTTTAACTTCCTCATATCCAGCATATTTTCAATAACAAACTTAGCATGACTAAATTTGTTCAAAAGATGTTTTTCATAATCTATATAATCTGCTATAAGGTATGACCCTGCTTCTGTAGGTGTTTGTAGACTTAGGTCACTTGTATAATCTATCAGGGTTGTGTCAATATTATGGCCTATTGCTGAAATAATTGGAGTTTTCGCTCTATAAACAGCTTCTATTATCTCTCTTTGATTAAAGCTTGATAGGTCTTCATTAGAACCACCACCTCTAGTTATAACAATGACCTCAAGGTCAAGCTCATCTAGAATCCCGACTGCTTCTGCTACTTGTTTATTAGCATTATTACCTTGCACTTTTACCGGTGCAAGGTAAATATGTATGTCATTTGCCTTACTATTTATCATGGCAAGAAAATCTACAATAGCAGCTCCATCTCTAGATGTAATTAAGCCAACTTTTTTTACAAGTTTAGGAATTGGCTTTTTATTATCTTGGTCAAAATATCCCTTAGATTTAAACTCTTCTTGCATCTTAAGAAATTTTATATATTCTTTAGATAAGCCTTCCTCAATAACTTCATTTGTTACAATTATAAGCCTAGAAGAATAGTTGTTATAGGATAGGTTTCCCTTAATAATAACTTGTTTTCCTGGAGTAAATTCAATATTTATGTCTTTATCTTCATAATAATAAATGACTGCGTCTATTATTTCCGACCCCTCTTTTAGAGAGAAGTACAGGTGGTAGTTATTAACTCTTATATTAGAAAGTTCACCACTTAAATATACTCTTTGAAAGATAGGATCGTGCTTAATATTTGATTTTACATATTCATTAAATTGCTTAACGCTTAATGGTTTTCTCATTTATTATCTTTTCTAACTATGGTGCCTAATATAAGGTTTACAATTTTATAATCGTCTTCTCCGGAAAACTTTTTAGCCAAATTCACAGCCTCATTGATAGATACTGACACAGGTATATCTAGAAAATATATTTCATTAATAGATAAGTAAATTATAGACCTAACAACCCTACTAAGCTTAGGCATGGCCCTGTCAATATTTTCATCTAGTTTTTTTTCAATTTCATCAAAATTACTGATATATGAGTCAATAGAATCAACTATAAATTTTTGGTCTTTGCTAAGCTTGTGGTTATCTAATAATTCATCTAAATTTTCAATTTTATTTATTGTATCTTGGTAGATGAGTTTAAAAACCCATTCCCTTTGGTCAGTTCTTTTCATTAGATTTCTAATTTATTTATATTTATATTTACTCTGCTAACATTTATACCAGTCATAGTTTCAACAACATTCTTTACATTTTCTTGAATTTTTTTGACTGTTTTTCTCACATTTACACTCTTATCTAAGGAAAGATCTAAATCTATTACTAGGTTGCCTGAGACATTTCTTATTGATGTTTTTGTTGTCTTAGCTTGTAAAGATTGAATAAAACCTTCGTCTGAGTTTCCTTCATAAACACCGTATACATCATTTGCCGCTTGAATTGCAATTTGATCTAATACTTCGTCAGCAATTTTTACTGATCCATCTTTAAATTTGCTTGCCATTTAATACTCCTAAGCTCTTGATAGGTATTCGCCACTTCTTGTATCTATTTTTATCACATCACCTTCGTTTATAAATATAGGTACATTTATAACAGCTCCTGTTTCCACTGTCGCTGGTTTTGTAACGTTTGTTGCTGTATCTCCCTTGATACCAGGTTCTGTCTCCTCTACTTTAAGTTCTACAAAGTTTGGTGGATCAATTGAGAATGGTTTGCCTTCATAAAATTTGATAAGAACTGAATCATTTTCCCTTACATATATTATTGCATCTCTTACATTTTCTTCTTCAATTCCTATTTGTTCGAAAGTTTCAGGATCCATGAAATAATATAGTTGCCCATCATTGTATAAATATTGCATTTCTTTTGTAGAAATAATAGCATTCTCAAATTTTTCATTAGGGTTGAAAGTTACATCTTTAGCTCCACCATTCATTACAGACCTTATTTTTGCTCTTACAAAAGCTGCACCCTTGCCTGGTTTTACGTGTTGGAAATCTACCACTTGATACACGTCATTATCATATACAAAGGTAACACCTTTTCTTAAATCATTTGCTGAAATCATAATTCCTCCTAGTTAATATTTCTTACATTATTATACCATATTTATCATTTATTTGAAAATTTTATTCATCAATAATAATCTAATTTATCACATTTGCCTATAATAATGCATGGCCTATTAATAATTAGTATAATAATAAATAACAATATATTTGAGGTGACTATGAAAAGTTTAGGAATAATTTCAGAATTTAATCCCTTCCACAATGGTCATAAGTATCTTTTAGATAAGGCAAAAGATGATTTGAAAGTAGACTTATCAATTTCCGTCATGAGCGGAGACTTTGTACAAAGAGGAGAGCCGGCTATAATGGATAAGTTTACAAGAGCAAAAGTTGCTATAAAGCAAGGATTTGATATAATTATTGAAATGCCTTGCTTTGTAACTTTACAATCAGCAGAGTTTTTTGCCCTTAAATCTATATATATCCTAGATAAACTAGGGGTCGACTATCTAGTTTTTGGCATAGAACAAATGAGCCCTGATGAATTTTTAGGTCATGCAAAAAAAATTATTAATAATACAGAAAAGATTGATTTGCTTACTAGAAAATATCTAAAAGAAGGTCTTTCATACCCAAAAGCCCATAATAAAGCAATTGGAAATTTTGTAGATCAAGATTTCTTATCATCCAATAATATCTTAGCTTTAGAGTACCTAAGAGCTATTAGAAAAATAAGTTCAAATATTAAACCTTATCCCATTAGAAGAATCAATACACTTAATAGTGACAAAAACATCAAAGATTCAAACTTTGCATCTTCTACTGCTATACGAAATAACCTTGATCAAAATATCCAGGGCTTACTGCCTAATGATTCTTATGATGAACTAGTAAATTATACAAGTAAAAATCTAAAATTTGATAAAGATTATATTTATAATGTTTTTTGCTATAAAGCCCTCATCGAAAATAAAGCTATGGATAAAACTTTAGGCTATGAAGAAGGTATTTCTAACTATCTTGAAAAGCTTGCAAAAAAACATAATACTTACCAAACTTTTTTAAAGAATGCTACAAGCCAAAGGTATACTATGTCTAGAATTAAAAGGCTGGTTATCAATTATATCTTAGATAATAATTTTAATCTAAATGATATTGATATTTCCTTTATAAAAATACTGGCTTATAATAATAAGGCTCTCCCCTATTTTAAAGAGATAAATAAAAACTTAACTCTAATAATTAATAAGAAAGATACTAAGAGCTTGGATTCAAATAATAAGCTTATCTATAATAAAATGGTTAATAGCTCAAATTTTTATAGCCTAGGCAGTCAAAGAGAGCTTGATTTAGATTTTAAGTATAATAATAGACCTATCATCTGATAGGTCTATTTCTTATTTATTTTCTAATATTTTGCTTTTATTTTTTTCTAATTGTTGGGCAAGTTGGCTGAAGTTTTCAGCTGAACCTGTAAATAATTTGTCCACATATGCATAAGATTGTTGTCTAATGCACTTAGCTTCCGCAGCAGCTTCTTGAAGGATTCTATCTGCTTCAAGTCTCGCTTGTTGGGTAACTTCGTGCTCACTTACCATCTTTTGGAACTGACTTTTAGCCTGTTCTTTGAAGTTTTTAATCTCACCCTCAGCTTGGTTAAGTCTGCTATCAGCTTCACTTGTCGCCTCTGATAAGATCCTATCTTTTTCATCAGTTACCCATTGAGCTTGTTTAATTTCTTCTGGTAGTGAATCTTTCATTTCATTTAAAATTTCATAAATCTCATCTGGATCTACGGCTATTTTTTTTGAAAAAGGTACAGAGCTTGCCTCGTCCATTATGTCTTCCATCTCTAATATGAGATCAGTTATTTTGTTCGCCATTTTTCCTCCTAATAATTAAACTTTTCTTTAATTTTCTTTTCAACGCTTGGACTTACAAACGCTGATACATCTCCTTTAAAAGCTGCTATTTCCCTAACCCCGCTTGAACTTACAAATGAGTAAGTAGGGTTACTTAATAGAAATATAGTTTCAAGACCTTGGTATAGAGTAGAATTTACTCTGGCAATATTTTTCTCGTATTCATAATCTGTCACTGCCCTAAGACCTCTAGCTATGATTTTTACATCATTTTCTCTTGCAAAATTAACTAAAAGTCCGTTAAAAGAATCAATTCTAATATTTTCAAGACCTTCTTCTTCAATAGCCTCTCTAATAATATCTTTCCTTTCAACTACAGTAAACAAAGATTTTTTATTTTCGTTAATAAGTATAGCTACGATTACTTCATCAAACATGCTACTTAGACGTTTAATTATATCTACGTGACCGTTTGTTAGTGGATCAAAGCTACCTGGGTAAATTACTTTCATTTTATATAAAACTTAATATATTTCCTTCCGTATGATTTTTCTTTTATCAATTGTAAATCATAGTTATCAGAAAAATCTGTGTCCATATTCGATTCAGTAATGATTATACCATCTTCATTTAATAAGTCATATTCTTTGATAAGAAACAGGGACTTATCGATAAAATCTGTATCATAAGGTGGGTCTAGAAAAATATAGTCGAATTTTATATTTTCCTTGGATAATTTTTTTAAGCATCTTTCAAAATCAAACTTAAAGGTCTTTACATTTTCACTTGATACATTTTCTAAATTTTGTTTTAATATAGAAAAGTTAGAAAAGTTTTTCTCATTAAAGTAGACTGCACTTGCTCCCCTCGAGAGAAATTCTATGCCCATCTGACCTGTTCCAGAAAATAAGTCCAGGGCAACAAAGTTTTCTTTATATGGAAAAAGCATATCAAAGACTGCTTCTTTTACCTTGTTATCAGTTGGTCTTGAAGTTTTT
>CAMEGY010000040.1 GCA_945916625.1 uncultured Anaerococcus sp. | reverse complement strand
AGAATATAACAGGTTTTTCAAAGATGGTGTGGAAATATACCTAACTAAAAACGAATTTTCTATACTAAAAACCCTATTTTCAAATCCAAACAAAATATATACCAGGGATGAGATAATAGACCTTACCTTTGGTTATGATTATGATGCCTATGACAGGGCCATTGATACCCATATCAAAAATATTAGACAAAAAATCGAAGATAATCCAAAAAAACCTATGTATATAAAGACAATTTACGGTATGGGTTATAAATCTGGCGGTATAGATGACTACCCTCAAGAATAAGATAATAAAAAACTTTATTGCAGGGATTCTCTCCTGTATCCTAGTTTTTTCTATCCTTGTTACTCTACTTGTCACAATAAACTACAACGACCTCTTTAAGGCAATTGATGATAAAAGACCAAAGGAAGTTGTAGAACAATTTACAAGATTAAATAACGATCCAAACATAAGTGGATCTTTGATGTGGGATTATTTATCAAACATGGCCATTGATCAAAAAGTAGACATCATCTACTATGACGAAAATGATAAGCTAATTAAAAACCTGAAAGGCCGTGACGAGAGTGATAATTCCAAGATATTTACCAAGGAATATAATTTTATAGATGAAAATAACAACTCTAAGGCAGGTAAAATCGAGATTTACTACAACAGAGACTATACTGGTGTCAATGAGATGAAAAGAAACTTCACCCAGGCAGTTGTATATGCTATAGCAATCTCCCTTGTAATAGGTACAGTTATATCCCTTATCCTTTCAACAAATATATCAAAGCCTATATCTTCTATTGGTGAATCGACTCTTGCAATCAAAGAAGGCGACTACAATTATATTGTAGAAGATACAGATATAAAAGAAATAGAAATCTTAAAGGATAATATAAATTTTCTTGCATCAAATCTAAAAAGACAAGAATCAATAAGAAAGCAATATGCTCAAGATATCTCCCACGAGCTAAGGACACCCCTAACTAATCTCAAACTCTACATCGAGGGTATGAGAGATGGAGTTATAGGTGTAGATGAGCCCACATTGGATATCTTATCTAACGAAATAGTTAGACTTGAAAGTCTCATAGTTGGACTTAAAAATACCTTTGATGAAAATGTATCCTATGCAATTTTGTCAAAATCCGAGGTAAATATAACAGAACTAATAGGAAATATTTCCAAGTCATTCTTAGCCAAGGCAAGGCTTAATAATATCACAATAAATACCCACCTAGACAGAGATGTTATTTTAAACACTGATAGGGATAAACTTAGCCAAATCATTCAAAATTTGATTTCGAATGCTATAAAGGCTATTGATAAGGATGGAGAAATTGATATCCACCTTAGGGAGACTGATAAGGAAATAATAATAAATGTTATTGATACAGGAATCGGTATAGAAGAAGATGATATACCGAGGATATTTGAGAGGTTTTATAGGATAGAAGATGCAAGAAATACCAAAGATAATGGAGTTGGCCTGGGTCTTGCTATAACTAAAAACTTCGTAGATGCCCTGTCAGGAAAAATCAAGGTGAAATCCGCACTCGGATTTGGAAGCGATTTTGCAATAATATTTGAAAAAAATAACAGGAATAACAATGACAAGAAGAAAGAGAAGTAAGTCTAAGAGATCTACTGATAAAAGAAGTCAAAAATCAAGTAAAAATCCTAGACAAATTAGAATCGTAAAAGAAAATAGAGATATGTCCTTAAGGGAAATTGCTAGACGCAAAAGACAAAGGCGAGAAAGAGAAAGACTCTACAAGCGAAGAATGATTAGCCTTGTCCTAATTTTGTGTCTAATAATAATTATCCCAAGTTTTCTAATTTATAAAAAACTAAATACCTACGGCCAGATGGGCTATCCAAAATTTAGGGATGAGGTTTTAGAGGACCTATCAAATACATCTTTTGTCTCATCTACTGAAGGCAGAAGCCTTACAAGTGCGGAGAAAAATTCTGACTTTGATATACTTTATGATAACATTATTAAAAACTTTGCAGTAGATAAGTCTAACAGAGAAGCCTTTGAAGAATTCAACCAAAAATCAGATGAGTACAGAAAGAAGATCAAATCTTCAAAAACTGACCAGGAATTCTTCCTTATCCTAGGTGAGTATTTGGCTATTTTGAATGATTCCTATACAAAGGTTATGGATAAGGATTCCTACGATGATTTATTTAACTATTACAAAAATAAACAAGAATCAAATATCAAGACCGTCCTAGAAAATCCGCAAGTAGTCAACCGCTATAAGAGAATTATCAAGGATAAAAACAATGCAGAAGTCAGTGTGGGTATAGAAAATGGTACTGTACTAAGGGTAAGCCTACCTAATTTCAAAACAAAAGACTTAGAAAAAACAATCAACGAAATTATTAAGGCTGTAACCTCTACTCCAGGCATTTCTACGATGATCCTTGACCTATCTGACAACAATTCACTTAACAATATATTTGTAAATGAATTTGCCAAATATTTTATCCACCAAGACTACAGTAAGGACGATATAATCTTTTATAGGGGCAATCTTTTAGCAAATGACCTTAAAGATATAAAAGAAGGCGAGTCTTCCCCATACCAAACGGCCCTAGTCAAAAATCTTTCTAGCAAATACAAAGAAAATGTAGAAAACTTTAGCCTAGATGATTATATCTACTATGACCAGGTCTCCCTTAAAATCACTAAAGATCCTACCTTTGCAAGTAGGAATATCTACATCCTTACAAATTCAGCTACAGCCAATGAAGCAATCAAGCTTGCTTCAATTTTAAAAGAAACATCAAACGCCTATACTGTTAAAAATGCCCTAGATCCTAATCCAACTATAGAAGATAGGATCTACGAATTTAGGCCAAGCTTTTTTGTCCTAGACCACTCTGGCCTTGTAATTTCTGTAAATACTTCTAGGACTAATGGACAAAATAGGTATCTAGAATACAATCAAAGAATAAATTCCAAATATCCGATATCATCCATGCTATCTATAATTGGATAGATTTTCCACCTGATCGTCAGGTGGTTTTTTGTATTAGATAAGGCCATATATAAAATTATTATAGACACAAAAAATAGACCCAGCGGGGTCTATTTTAATTAGCTTATCTGTAGTTTTTTACAGCGAATTCTTCACCTTTTCTACCAGCAATTGCAGATATTGCAAGTGCTGCAATTAGGCCTAAGAAGGTAAGAACTGCACCGATTGAAGCCTTATTCGATGCATTATCAGCAGTATCTTTTGCCTTATCTACAGTTTCATCTACTGTGATTTCTGCTTCTTTGGCAAGTTCGTTTATTTTATTAGATGCTTCGTCTAAAGACTTGCTTGCTTCTACTGAAGCTTTATCTAGTTGGTCATAGATGTTTTTACCAATTTCTTTAGCTTCTTCTTCAGAGAGGTCTGAATTTTCTGCCACCGCATTTGCTATTGCATCTTCATCAGCTGCATTTGTAATTGCTTCAGCTCTTTTAGCTAGTGATTTTGTTAATTTATCAACTTCTGCGCCAGAATTGTTAGGATTTAAAGCAATTTGTTTAACAGAAGCAGCTATTTCATCCTTACTTTCCTTTATTTGATTTTTTAGATAGTCTGGTTGAAGCTCTTTTACATCTGTATCAGCTAGATATTGTTCAAGATTTGCCTGAAGTTCTTCGTTATCAACACCTTCTAGGTTTGCTCCTACTTCATCAATAGCTGTTCCAAAGGCAGATCCAACTGCATCTCCTGCTCCTGATATTGCAGAACCTGCTACATTAGCTGCTCCTCCGGCAACAGTTGATACTGCATCTCCTGCAATTCCAAGTGCAGTTGCTACAGCGTTAAATACTATTGTGAATAGTAGTAGAACAGTAACTGCCCAAGTAATTGCACCGTGTAAAAGACCAGTTGATCTTGCGGCATAGCCTGCTACAAAACCACCTATGCAAAATGAAACTATAAGTGTAATTGCTGTCCAAAGTCCTGTGAAAAATCCAATTCCTGCAAATGGGTTAGCAGAATTTGCTGAAAATATTCCAAAACCTAGGGCTGCTGTTAAAAGGCTTAGTACAGTAAATATTGCCGCTCCTGATACAGCTCCTGCTATAATTGAGCCCCATGAAAGGTTCCTGCCAGCTTCAAGTTTGCCTTCCCTTTCAATTGCGAAATCTCTTTTTCTATCTGGTCGATTTCTTCTAACTTTTTCGTCTTGATTTTTATTATTTATATCGGTCATAATTCCTCCTAAATACACCGTCTACCGTCTATGGTGTAACTGTACTATACTATAAATTGATATGATTAAAAGTTCTGATCAATTTATTTAAATTTATCTTTGAAATACTAAATTATCCCTAAGTATTTCTGCCACCATATCTCTTCCCTTATGCATTTTCTTGATATTTTTAATATCAAGAATTATCACATCTGCCTTAAGGAGTTTTTCTTTAGATCTTTCTGTTAGATATGACGAGTTTATTATAAGAATTGGTATGAAGCTTTCCCCCAACCCCATAAAATCTTTTATGAGATTATGAATGATATCGTCAGAAATCTTATCTGTTGACTTATAATTTTTAATCTCAATAGCAAAGCGCCTGTCATTTTTTTTGGCAAAAAGGTCAAATAGGTGGCTTCTTTGATACTCTTCCTGGAATGGTTCTACCTTATAGCCAGATCTTCTAAAAGCCTCTGAAATAAATTCTTCGTTAGATAGATCAAAAAGAATTCTCCTAAGGGCGATAACTAGCCCTTTAGGATTGATTTTAAAAATACTCCTGTATTCGATTTTGTCTTCAGCAAGTTTTTTTATATCAAAACCTATTAGGAGATTTTCTACCACATTGAAATTACCATGGGCTATGGAATTTCTTATATGCCTTAAAAGACTCATAGTCTTTGTTTCTCCATCAGCTAGGGTCATGACCATTTTTTGATCATTAAGGCAAATACCCTCCTTAAAGTCTTTTACTATATGCTCAGGAATTTCACCTGTAAACAAGACATCTATATCTCTCAGTTTCATTGCTTCCATAAGTTCTACAAAAATATAATCATCATATTCCCTATTGGTAAGCAGGTCTTCACGCCTGGCCTGTTCTGAGTTTATATTTGGCACATACCACAAGAGGTATTTTATAGCCTCATCTAAGTCTTCGTTTAGTTTTATGGGTATATTTTTATGCTTAATCTCATATTTAGTTTTGTTTTTACAATTCGAAAGTTCAAATTTACTTGTAAGTTCCATTTAATCACCTAAGTTAATATGCATTTTCATTTAAAGTCTTAGACCGATTACAAAGTTTCCGTCCTTATTTTCTACAACCTCTATGTCTATACCAAGATCTTTAGCATAAAGTTTTGAAAGATAAAGTCCCATGCCTGTTGATTTGTGAATCTTATCCACTTCTCCTGTAAAGGCCTTTTCAAAAATAAAAGCTAGGTCTTGGGCGGCAACCTTTGGTCCGTCATTTCCTATATATAAGTTCTTACCCTTATTTTCAATATTTATAACTCCATCACAGTATTTGATGGCATTAGATATAATCTGGGAAATGATAAAGACTAGGGTGTTTTTGTCTGTAAATACCCTAACATCACCCACATCTTCCTTGATTATTATCCCTTCTTCAGCTATAAGCGGATAATAGGATTTCATAGCCTCGTCAAGGGTATCTCTTAAATTGACTTCCTTCATTTTGTAGTCTTTTTTACTAGCATCGACCCTTGCATAGTAGAGAATTTGATTTATATAATTTTCAATATTGGTATTAGCAAGACCTAGCTTATCTACCACTTGCCTATCAAGGCTATCTTTGTGGTTTTCTAGAAATAAATTTGAAAAAGCTAAGGGTGTCTTTATCTCATGGGCCCACATTTCTATAAAATTCCTATAAGAAATAAGTTTGTTTCTGGATTCCTCTAGCCTCTTATCCTTAATTTTTATAGTTTTTTGAAAATCATCAAAAATTTCTCCAAAGTCTAATCCAAACTCTTCTAAGAGCGCATCTTTTGATAGGAATGAATTTCTAATGAGGAATTCTTCTAAAAGTTTCTTTTTCCTATCATTTCTCTTTTTTATAGTCCTTAAACTAAAAACAAGGACAAGGATTGTAAAAAGTATAATAAAAATTATGAAATTATCAATTAGTTCTGGTCCAATTAGGTAAATTAAAAAGATAAATATTAAATCTAGGCTGATAAAGCCAATAAGGAAAACCTGGGCTTCCTTAAGTGTACTATTCATTAATCTCTCCTAGGCCATAGCCTTTGCCCCTTTTGTTGTAGATATTATAAAGGCCAAGTTTGGTAAGTTTTTTTCTCAATCTAGTTATGTTTACCTGGAGGATATTTTCATCTATATAGATTGTAGACCAAACTGCTTCTAATAGGTCATCTTTTGAGACAATTTCTGGGTAGGATTCCATAAGTTTTTTTATTATATCAGCTTCTGTTTGTGGAAGTATTAGGTAAGCATCCTTATAAGAAAGCTTTGACGTAGATATTTCTAACTTTAAATCGCCAACGCTTATTATATCTTGGAAATGATCAAATAGATCTAGGAGCTTTTCCATCCTCAAGATAAGTCTGCGTGTGTCTACGGGTTTTGCAAGATATTCATCAGCACCTATCTTAAGACCCTTTATTTCATCTTCTATGCCTACCCTAGAGGTAAGCATCAGGACTGGGATATTTGATTTTTCCTTGATATCCCTACAAATATCAAAACCAGAAATACCTGGTAGATTTATATCTAGTATTACAAGGTCAGGCCTTATTTCTAAGACCATCTCGCTTGCCTTAAGGAAATTTTCTATATTTACTACTTCATAGCCCTTATTTCCCAAAAATTCCATAAGTTCTCTTTGGAGATTTCTATCGTCTTCAATTATCAAAATCTTCTTCATAATAAACCATCCTTTCATAGCTCACCCTTACTATGAATCTCAAAAACAAAACCATCAAGACTGCTAATCCTAAGCTTATCAAAGCTAGAACACTTATAATTTTGCTTAGGGTAAGCTTAAAAAATATTTCCTGTGAAAAATCCATCTGGCTGAATATAAATATGCTTACTAGTATTGAAAATAAGCCAATTGATAAAAATAAAATCCTATACTCTTTGCGAATCTTTGCCCTAATCTCGTCCATATCCTCTCCAGCAAGACTTAGAATCCTTAACTTATCCTTGGATTTTTCAAACAAAATAAAAATCCTGATGGTAAAAAAGCTTAATCCTGCTAGGATAAAGATTAGGCCTAGATAGAAATAGGTGTAAAGATTTTCTGTAATCTGTGTAATAGCATTTTTGGCCTGCCAGATGTAGGATTCGTACTTATAAGCTTCGTTTATAAAAAAATCTCTTGCCATATCAGAAGCTTTGGAAAAACCAAAAGAGTTTACAAAATCTTTTGACAAGTTTACATTGTAGGCAAAGGGGTTTTGCTTGCCTATAAGGCTGTCATAAACTCCATCATCTACTACAACCATACTAGAAAGTCCAATTACATCATTGGAAAAAATCTTATTTGATTTTATAAGGGGCAAGACCTTATAAGAATTACCAGCAAGGTCTATAAATAAATCTTCCTTAGCTAAAGTATCTTCTAAGGCATATTTTTCATTTTCATGTTCTGTAAGTAGTAGTGCCTCGTCACTTTCCAAATCTATCTTTAGGTCGTAGATTTTTTCGAAAGATGATTTTCTTAATAAAAACCTTGTATATAAATAAAATTCATTCCTCTTTGCCCTATCAAGACTTGTGTTGGCTCTAACTTCCTCTACAATTTGATTAGAATCTATTTTATCAAATTCATAGCCATAAAT